>JAPKDN010000670.1 GCA_028822575.1 Alphaproteobacteria bacterium
CCTTCGAGTAATCGACGAACCCTTGCCTTGGCGTTACGCTGCATTTTCATGGTTACCAACCTGCCTATACACGCGCCTAACCACGTCCGTGCCGGGCAATTTTTGCCCCACCCCTATTGCCAAGGCCTCTAGGATGAAGACATCTATGACCGTGAGCAATCAGACTAGTTGGCCATCCTTGGCTACAGCACGCAACCATAGTGCGCACTGGAGACCAAACGCCGGTATTTGCTTAGCACCGACCCTTCGGGAACGTCAGATAGCTCTGGCGCAACCAATTGCGCCATGCGGGCCGCCATCTCGTCCGGCGTTATATCGAGGTCAAGCCGACGCGTTTTGGGGTTGATGATAATGGTGTCGCCATCGCGCACCGCGCCAATAGGTCCACCCTTGGCCCCCTCGGGACAAATATGTCCCACCAGGATGCCGTGCGAGACACCAGAAAATCGGCCGTCCGTGACAAGCGCAACCTCTTTTCCCAATCCACGCCCTTGAAGCTGAATGGTCAAATGCACCATCTCCGGCATTCCCGGCGCGCCGACGGGCCCCACGTTTCGGACGACAATCACATCACCCGCGACCACGCTGTCGTCCCGTATCGCGACCATCGCCGCCTTCTCGCTGTCGAAGACCTTCGCCTTGCCTCGAAACTCGCCAGCCTCGAGCGTCTTTCCCGAGAGCTTCAACAGACAGCTCTCGGGCGCCAGCGAGCCCGACAAAACACTGATGTGGTTACCGGGAGCCGCCAGCGGTTGCCCAACCGGAAAAACCACATCCTGCGCGGGCAAATTCTCCAGCAACACTACGTCCGCGAGGTTTTCCGCAAGTGTCTTGCCGGTTACCGTCATTACGTCACCGTGAAGCAGGCCAGCCTCAAGGAGCGATTTCATCACCACGGGGACGCCGCCGACATTATGCAGTGAGACCATTGCGTAGGCCCCATGGGGTTGCAGGTTGGCGATGAGCGGCACCCGCTCGCCAATGCGCTGCATGTCTTCGATCGTAAACGGCACACCGGCCTCGCGGGCGATGGCAAGAACATGCAGGTACAGGTTGGTGGATCCCCCCATCGCGTAAGCGGTGGTTACCGCATTCTCGAAGGCTTCTCTCACCATGATATCGCGCGGCCGTATACCCTTCTCCATTAGGTGGTAAAGCGCTTCGACGCTGGCGTGGGCCTGGTTCTTGACGTCGTCGTGAATATCGCTGGCGGCGTCGTAGTCAGCCGGATGAGACGCCCCACGGGGCAGCATCATGCCGATCGCTTCCGTGATGGAGCTCATTGTATTTGCCGTAAACATTGCGCCGCAGGTACCACTACCAGGCATGACGCACCGCTGCAGGCTTGTCAGTTCGTCCTCTGATATGCGGCCGGCTTCTCGGGCGGCGGAACCTTCCATAAAATCCATGAGGGTGAGGTTGTTGCCTTTGCTGGCCCACGGCTCAAAATCGACCCGTCCCGGAGAGCTTGTTCCCGGGTAAACCACCAGACCAAAAGTGTTGGTGCGCGCCAACGGCATCAGAGCGGCGGCGCCGGTTTTGTCGCACCCCGATACGACAATCATCGCATTTCCATGATGCGCGTGGTGGCCGGTCTCCATGCAGTCAGCCATAAGGTCGCGCGACACCAGACTGTACCCCGCGTTCTTGGTGCCCTGGGTTAGCGCATCGGAGACCGCCGGCGCGCCGACCAGCAGGCCCTGGCCCCCCGTTGACGAAACAGCATCTACCAGCAAATCGGCAATACGGCGCACGCGATTGTTACAGCGATGAGCGTTGGTGTAAGCGTTGGCTATGGTCACCACGGCATTGGTCTTCGCCGCTTCGGAGGGCTCGAATCCAGCCGCACGGAGCTCAACGGCTCGCAGCCCCTGTTTCGCGTCGCTCCAATAGCTCACTGATTTATCCGGCATTGCTTTTCTCCGAAGCTTTGTTCTTAGGGCGCTCTGGGTGTAGCGCGAAATCTGGCCATGGCATGCACAAGGCGACATTCCCAATTTACCTTGCCTCCCTTAAGCGTACGGTCACGGAAGTCGGCTTTCCAGGCAATTTCGTCTCCGACCCAATTAGCTGGAAACCACCCCAGGCTTGGAACACTGTTCCCAAGTGCCGCAATAAGCCTGTCTCTCCCCTAACAGGTGAACCGCTCAACCAGAGCAGGTTCGATAAAACTGAACACTTGGGATATGTGGTTTTTACCCGCAACGTCGGCATGATTGCCGCGAGCGAGGTGATGGCCATGACGAGACGAACCGGCCAAAATCACAGCTCAGCATTCAAGGCAAAGGTTTTCGTTGCCACGATTAAGGGCGAGAACATCTTGATCGAGCTGGCGCAGGGTTTTGATGTTCACCTTGACCAGATCACGTAATAGCAGGGCCAGTTTCTGGAAGATGCCACAGGTGTGTTGGGGGGCATCTATTATCAGGATCGCCTAGTGTCCGGTGCAGACCTAAAGCTGATGCACCGGATCGACAAGTGACACACCGAGTTTTCCTTCGCGGGCAGCCGTATGTTAAGAGACCTACTGGCGCTGGAAGGGTTCAAGGTGAGCCTGTTACACGCCGCCACACTGATGAAGCGGATGGGCATCGAGGCCATGTATCGCAAGCCCAACACCTCGAAACCCGCACCGGGCCGTAGGGTC
>JAPKDN010000671.1 GCA_028822575.1 Alphaproteobacteria bacterium
AGTCGCGATACCGGCGAGGATCGACCCCAGAACTGCGACGATCAGCACGGCGGGTGCGACCATAGCCTGCAAGACACGCTTGAACAGACTGCCATCAACTCCTGACGGGGGATCAATGGTCCAACCTCAGGTTTCAGCCAGCAAATCACCTCGGTATACAGGGCATAGAGTGCGACCAGCGTCAGTCCAGGGATCAACGCACCAGCAAACAGATCACCAACCGACACCGGGTCCGGGGACCAGTTACCAAGCGATCGTTGTGCCTCCTGATGGGCGTTGGAGATCTGGTCGCCTAACACCACCAGAACGATCGATGGCGGAATGATCTGGCCCAAGGTGCCAGACGCTGCGATCACACCAGTTGCCAGTTTGGGATCATAGCCGCGTCGCAGCATCGTCGGCAGCGACAACAACCCCATAGTGACCACCGTGGCGCCAACGATCCCAGTCGAGGCGGCTAGCAACGCTCCTACAACACAGACCGAAATGCCAAGTCCGCCTCGCATGGCGCCGAACAACGCGCCCATGGTGTCGAGTAATTCCTCGGCGACCTTGGAGCGCTCCAGCATCACCCCCATGAACACGAATAAAGGCACCGCGATTAGCACCTCGTTGGTCATCACTCCGAAAATCCGGTTCGACAGCACACCAAAGAACGCAAGCGAGAAGATATCGAAATAGTAGCCTACCAGGCCGAACACCATCGAAGCGCCGGCGAGCGTAAAAGCGACTGGAAAGCCCAACATCAACGACCCACAAACACCTATCACCATGACCGCGACCATGATTTCATTTGGGGTCATTGGCCATGCTCCTGTTCGCCAGGGTCGCCAACAATACCACCTTCGATCCCCATGATGGTGAACCAGGATTTGATCGCTAACGAGACACCCTGAAGTGCCAAACCGCCAGCGAAGATCAGCATGCAAGTCTTGAGCAGGTAGACACCCTGAATGCCGCTGATCTCGACTGATCCCTCGCGCACCGCCCAGGCCGCCATGACGTAGGGCCAGGAAACCCACCATATCATGGTGCATACTGGAAGCAGGATGAAGGTCACACCGAACAGATCAATCCGGGCCTTGGCCACCGGTCCGACATTGCCATACAGGATATCGACGCGGACATGGCCGTTATGCAGCAGCGTGTATCCGGTCGCGACCAGGAAGACGATCGCATGCATGTACCAGATTGACTCCTGCATCATCAGGACGCTAAGCCCGAAGACATAGCGCATGATCACGATGATCAGTTGGACCAGCACCATCCCCAAGGCTAACCAGGCAATAATACGACCAATCGTCTCGTTGATGGCGTCTATACCGCGCGCGAGTGACGCGAGGGCTCGCATGGTCATGCCTACCAGGAAAAGATAACATAAGAATTTCAAAGAGAACGCCCACGCCGTTCAAACCCCGGCGCGGGCGTCGTCTCTAGATCAGCTCAGGCCTAGCCCTTGCCGTAGGTGAACGGTAGGGAACGCGCGTTCATATAGCCTTGCAGACCAATCTTCGACCAACCTATCGCGGTCTTGCGGAAGGCGCGATAGCTCTCCCAGACCGCCTTGGAGGTCGCGTCGGTATTGCCAACCTGGTCCACGACATCACCGGAAACCCGGCCAAGTTCCTGGAGCAGATCATCGGGATACTTATGCATCTTTACCCCGTGCTTGTTGATCAGCTTCTGCAAGGCGCCCGGGCTAGCGCCATCATACTCGGCGGTCTGTATGAAGCACTCGGCCTGTAGAACCGCTTCGATGATCGCCTTATCCTCGGAACCAAGACCGTCCCAGAACTTCTGGTTAATCGCATAACTGCCCATCGTCCCTGGCTCATGGAAGCCAGGCCAATGGTAGTTCTTGACCACTTTGTAGAAGCCAAAGGCTAGATCATGCCACGGGCCAACCCACTCGGCCCCGTCAATGGCACCGGACTGCAGCGCCGGGAAGACTTCGCCGCCCGGCAGGTTGACGACTGCGACACCAAGCGCGCGCAGCACTTCACCGCCCAGGCCCGGCATGCGGAACTTCACGCCCTTAAAGTCATCGAGCTTGGTGATCTGTTTGTTCAGCCAGCCACCCATCTGGGTGCCGGTGGACGGGCCGATGAACGGCTTCATGCCGAACTCGCCGTGCAACTTGTCCCAGAGTTGCTGACCGCCGCCATAATGGATCCAGGCGTATTGCTCGGCTGGCGTCATGCCGAAAGGCACGGCGGTGAAGAAATTGAAGGCCTGCGCCTTGCTCGGGAAATAATACTCGGCCGAGAAATACATCTCGGCATTGCCCTGTGATACCGCGTCGAACACACCGAAGGCTGGCACCAGCTCACCGGCGTTGAAAAGCTTGACGGTCACCCGGCCACCAGTGGCCGCGGTGATCCGTTTAGCAACGCGATTAGCGGATGTTCCCAGGCCCGGAAAATTCTTCGGGAACGAAGTAACGAGCTTAAGTTCTTTCTTACCCTGCGAGATCGCCGGCGCGGCCAGTCCGGTGGCGGCGATCGCCCCGGCGGCGCCGGCGATGGCGGTTTTTTTGAATAAAGGCACGACGTTTTATCGAATTAGTCCTCCCTCAATGCGTCTTGAGCAACGCATTTTCAGCCGTGCAACGGGTCGAGAGGCTACCAGTCTGGCTGAGTCAGCTCA
>JAPKDN010000672.1 GCA_028822575.1 Alphaproteobacteria bacterium
ACTGGAAATCTGTAGGAACTGAAGGAGCTGATTCAATTGGTCAAGGACGGCAAGGTCAAACCGATCCCGGTGCCCACGCAGCCGCTCACCGAGGTAAACCAGACATTGAACGATTTGCAAGATGGCAAAATCGTCGGTCGGGTCGTCCTTACGAACGAGGACACGCCCTCAGAACCCGTGCTTTAGAAGCGTAATTCCGAAACGGAGCCCTGGAAGCCCAAATGCCCGACATCTCGCCTGTTCTATATCTGCCAATCGAAGAAACGAACAGGGAGCTGAAAAGCAAGGTCCTCGTCGGAATCTCGGCTTTGCGGCGAGGCCTAACCATCGTGATCGGTCAACAATGGTTGATGGTGAATAATCACGAATTCATGCCGCGGGGTGTGATTCTCTTTAAGGGCATGAACGCCAACCAAAGCCATGCAATGCGCCATGTCAAAGCCAGCGGCCACGTGGTCGCGGCCAATGACGAAGAGGCCATGGGGCTGGCCGACGCGGACCATATCGCCCGAGATATAGCACTGGAGATGCTGGATGTTTGCGAAATCTTCCTGGCCCAGGGAAAATTTCACGCGAGCGTCCTGAAGAGTAGACTTGGCTTGGATGACGAAAAGGTTTCCGTGGTGGGAAACCCGCGCCTGGATCTATTGCGCGCGCCTTTTCGGGCCGCGCACGTGGTGGAAGGCGAGCGCTACCGTCAGCAATATGGCAAATACATTCTTTTCAACACCAATAATGGTTTCCACAACACAAGTTTTGGAAGTCACGAGGCGTTGCGTGATGTCCAAATTCAGACTGGTTGGATAGATGGGAATAACTCCGAGGACTTGGCACTTTTCGATCAACATGTCCTTGACGACAAAGCCAATTTCGATGTTTGCGCCGAGACGATCCGGCTCCTTGGAGCCGCTGAGCCGGAGCGAACAATCATCGTGCGCCCGCACCAGTCGGAAAAACTGGAGACCTGGACCGCTATGTTTCAAGGCGACCCGAAAGTCCGAGTCATTCGCGATAACAGCCATCTTGGATGGCTGCTTGGCGCGGCGATCATGCTGAACACCGGATGCACGACCGGTGTCGAGGCGGCAGTAATGGGATGCCCAGTTCTGAATATTTTGCCGGAAACGGACCGCCCCTTCCTTCGCGGAGCCCTGCTTTCGGACGCGGTCAACCAAACTGCGGTGGGTGCCCGGGAAGCAGTTCGAGCAACCATAGCGGTGCTAGGACGAAACCCATCCAAATCGGCCAATGGCGCAATTGAACCGGCGGCGGGATTGGATGAGCATTACTCAGGTCTGCGGGAAAGTTTCGCCCATGAGGGATTCGCGGCGGTCGTGAGTAACTATTTGGACCAGCGCAAGGTTGACCGTTCCACGTTTCGCTGGCACCCAACCGATCCGGACCGTCTGTTCACGCGAATGAATCGGACCTCCTACCAAAAAGAAAAAGTATCGATTACCTTGGAGTCTTTCCAAGAGACGTGGAGCCAGCTCGCTGCCCTAGCCGACCCTGTTTTTGATGTTCAAATTCGGGAAATCGGAGACAGCGTGTTCGTTGTGGAAAACGTATGACCCTCCACCACACGAGACCACAAGAGCCAAGCATCGACACTGGATTAACACCAACCCTGTACCTGACGCTCGAGGACGCAGCGCGAGAGCTGGACGCCAAGATATTGATCGCCGGCGCCGCAGTTCGTAAAGGCCTATCAGTAATTATCGGCCAGCAATGGTTGTTGGTGAACAATCATGGCTTTATTCCCAAAGGCCTTATGCTTTTCAAAGGTATGAACGCCCGATTGGCCAACGCTTCGCGGGTGGTGGTCGGCTCCGGCCATCTGGCCGCCGTGCTGGATGAGGAGGTTTTGGGACTCTCGGACACCCCCTATATTCAACGTTATATAGATCCTGACCTCGCTAACCATTGCCATCTATTCCTCGCCCAGGGCGAAAAACATGTCGAAGCGATCGCCGGGAAAACAAAAGTTGACAAAGATAAAATCCAGAACGTTGGTAACCCACGGGTCGATCTTCTACGCCCACCGTTTTCCGAACTCTATCAAAAGGAGGCCGAGGGTCTTCGCGAAGAGCACGGCGACTACATTCTGCTAAACACCAATGCCGGACGAGCGAACAGCGCCTTTGGCTCCGTGGAGCAATTTCGAGACGTGGTCATTCGTGTCGGCTGGATGAAGCCAGACGACCCTGATGACGAAGCGCTATTCAGATCAGCCGTGGACTTCGATATGGTCAACTTGGCATTGATCCGTGATTTTGTGGTCAAGGCGACCACAGCCCTCCCCAACACACGGATCATCATCCGCCCGCATGGCTCGGAGCGCCAGGAGACATGGGATAAATTTGGCGAAAGGTTTCCCAATGTCCGGGTCATCCGGGATGGCCGGCATGCCTCATGGATGCTCGGCTCACGCGCGGTGATCCACACCTGTTGCACCACGGGTCTCGAAGCGGAGATCTTGGGGTCGGTCGCGATCAACTTGCGACCAGTGGATTATAATACTTCACTGCACCATGTGTTCATATCGAATATCGCCAATGTTAGCGTGAATAGCGTCGACGAAACCATTACCATCGTAAAGCGGGTCCTCTTGCGGGACAGGCGCGACATCGATCGTGACCACAACC
>JAPKDN010000673.1 GCA_028822575.1 Alphaproteobacteria bacterium
CAGCGCATCGCCAATGATCTTCGGATCACCGTCGACAATATGCGCGAGTTGGCGGAACAAAAGCGCGATGGGATTCATGGCACGGTTATGGAAGATGTCCGAAGCGGCGTCGCCGACTTCGGATTAAACTACATTCAGGACGTACCGGACGCCATTGATACCCGCAGGCTGAGGCACGAGACCTTGGCCTTGGCCTTGCATGGCGACCATGCCCTGGCAGGCGTGTCGAATGGCGCGATCGACTTCGGCGATCTGGCTGGCGTCCCGCTGATATTCATGCCACCAGATTCGCAAACTCGTCGGGTTCTCGATGTCGCGGCGGTCGCCCGCGATGTCCATTTGGATCACGCGGTGGTCGTCTCGCAGATTCCGGCAATGCTCAATTTGGTACGCGCTAATGTCGGGATTGGATTCGCACCGCTTACCGCGATCACCAGCGTGCCGGGCAATGATCTGGTTTGTGTCCAAATTCATGGTCTAGAAATCAAACTCGACGTCGGGATCGTGCGTCTAAAGGACCGTGATGTGACCCCGGCGGCGGCCGGCTTTATGGAACGGGTCGAAAGCGGGTGGCCATCAGATTAATAACCAAATTGGAATAATTTTCGATATCACTCGTTTATTGGCAATAATCATGACGCTCGGCTAGGCTCACGCAATTAATCCTTCCTAGGAGGTCTCATGAGCGCGGTCGATACAGTGCGAAGCCTGGATACGGTACCGCCGGGCGCCGATATCGTTGAGTATTATTTCGAACGCGGCTGGACCGATGGTTTGCCGGTTGTGCCTCCGACCATCGAAAAAGTTGATGCCACAGTCGCCGCGCTGGGCGGTGATGCGGGTTTTGTCGAGTGCAAAGTGGCGCCGCGCTGGGGCTCGCTGACCCGCGAGGTTCTGGCGATCAACATGGTCATGGCGGGCTGCAAACCGGAATACGCCCCGGTTGTCCGGGCCGCGATCAAGGCGATGGCCGAACCGCCCTTCAACTTAAATGGCGTTCAGGCGACCACCCACATGGCCTCGCCACTGGTGATCGTGAACGGGCCGATCGCGCGAGAAATTGGGATGAATGGCGGCGCCAATGCCTTCGGTTCGGGCAATCGCGCCAATGCCACGATCGGTCGCGCTCTACGGCTGATCATGTTGAATGTTGGTGGTGGCCGGGCCCCGGATCTCGACAAATGCACTCTCGGAAATCCGGCGAAATACTCGTATTGCATCGCCGAAAACGAGGAAGAAAGCCCCTTCGCCCCCTATCACGTGGAGCAAGGCTTCAAGGCGGAGGACTCAACGGTTTTCACCATCGCCGCCGAGGCACCGCATAGCGTCACTGATCATCAATGCAACGACCCAGAGGGTATCCTCGATACAATGTGCTCGGCGATGAACACGATCGCCTCTAATACTGCGGTCCTGAGCGGCCATTGCACCGTCGCCATCGGTCTGGAGCATGCCAGAACAATCGCCGGCGCCGGTTGGACGCGGGCCGATATCAGAAGCTATCTGCACTTGCATTCCGGCAACCGCTTCGAGGCACATTCCCGAACTCACCGCTATGGCAAGGTCTATAACCGCAACTTGCCGAAATGGTACAAGCGCGAGCCCGATAGCTGGATCCCCATCGTCGAAAATCCAGACCGAATCCATCTCTTTGTCATTGGCGGCAACGCCGGTCGGTTTTCCGCATTTATCCCCGGCTGGGGTCATATGAACACGCCGGTCATCCGTCCAGTCGACGACACTATCGCGATCCCCGACATCGATTGCGCCGACGGCCTTTGCAAGCTCTGAGAGGGAGTTCTCCTATGTTGGATATCGCTATATCAGTCAACCAGATCGTTTTCGATCCCTGCGGCATTGTTTCTCTTGAATCGCGCACGCTTTCCGATCGCAAAAAGTCGCTCGTGGGACTGCGCCTTGGGATCCTCGACAACTCGAAATGGAACGCCAACAAGCTGTTGCGCGGCGCCGCAGCCGTCCTTGGCGAGGAAATCGAATTTACCGCCGTGAACTACTACGTGAAAAAACACGGCTTCTCGAACGACGCGCCGGTCGAAATGATTTAGGAAATTGCCCGGGACAACGACATTGTTCTGACCGCCATTGGCGATTGCGGCTCCTGTTGCTCGTGCTGTATCCGCGACACCGTGGCGCTGGAGGATCTTGGCATCCCGACCGCGCCGATCATCACTACCGAATTCGTCAACGAAACCCGGCTCACGCGCGTCGCCATCGGCATGCCGGACCTCAGGCCGGTGGTGATCGACCATCCCGTAAGTTCCATCACTAACGAAGAAGTCGCGCTGAGAGTCGCCGCGATCATGGTGCAAGCGCAGGAAGTCTGGTTGGGGACGCGGCGGGACATCTAATCGCTTGGATCGACCGATCCGATGGCCAGGGGCAACAAATCCTCAAGCGGCGCTCTGGACGGTAGAGTGTCAAGCGATTCGAGCACTAATTCGAGCACTATTTTTACAGGAATCTGCGCACATCCAAACACACGCCGGCACACCAGTGGACGAGGAAAACCCTATAAATATTTGTTATATAACGATAAATAGCTTTCAGGATACTACTGCGCACAGTGGTGCACAGACGCGATTGAGTTTGATGGCGACTCAATGGAACCGATGCTCG
>JAPKDN010000028.1 GCA_028822575.1 Alphaproteobacteria bacterium
ATCCCTCCAGTACATGGCGCGCCGTCATCCAAATTCCGTCACCGATGGAGAACGCAGTACCCGTACTGTTGCCTTTCTTGCTCTCAGCGATTTGGACCGCCGGATCGTTGGTGGAAGCGGGCGGCAGAACGCCCGAGGGCGTTGCCGGCGGTGGCCTTGGGCTCGGCATCACCTGTTTGACTGATGGTCGGCGAATTTGTGCGTCTTTTCGCGGTCGCGAGACCGTCTCGTCGCTTCCAACGTGTCCATGGAAGGCGAAGGAAAGAAGGAACACTAGGGAAAAGCCGATCAGGCCGAGACGGTCGGGGCGGAAGATCATGACGCCCTTTCATATCCGTCGTGTCGAAAAAATTTCAAGGCATCGACGCCGGGTTGAGGCACTGGAAGGCCGCCAGATGAATCGAGATTGATTGACTGGCAAGGGTCTCAGTCAAGGCTTGGCGGGCCTCGTGATCCTCGATCATGGCTCCGAGCCAGGTATCAAAGTCTTGGCCATCGGAAAAACGGGAATGAACGAGTTTCAGCATATCGGCTTGGCGGCGCTCTTCATGGGAGCGGCCCGTCGCGTTGATTTCCGCGAGTGCGATCACCGCGCCGTCCAGTGCGAATACGCCACGGCGTCCGACATAGCAACCGATCGGAACGCGCGGGCGACCCCCAAGTTCGATCGCTAAGGTCTCGGCGACACCGTAATCATAATTGACCCCAACCGCTTCGGTTTCGTGCATGCGCCTGAGTTGGTCGTTGGTCAACCAGGTCAAGGACACGGTGACCAGGGTTCCCGGCGACGGGGCAAGTGTCGCTGGGATCGATCCATAAGAAGCCATATGGGCGGAATAAACTACGTCGTGGTCGGCCAATTGCGCGACGGTCACTGGCACGACGGCGTTATCACCGAATTTTCGGCGCAATTGTTCCGGTGCTTGGTTGGACCCTACGGCTAAAACTGGGGTGCGGTCTGCCAGACGAATGCCGGCGTCGAATTCGTGCACCACGCCGTCGCTCAGGACGAAATCCCTGCCCGGCGATGGGTAAGGATAATCAAGCGCGCGCGCGAGGGTTGGTGTGATGGTCATATTCAATCTTGAACCCCTTGAGGAAAGGATCGGCCCCAAACCATGGTGCCTTAAGCCTTACGGGCGGCGCCAGTTCTATCGGCGCTTGATGCGATCCTCGAGCTTAGCCATTGTTAGCATCAGGTGCCGAAAACCCGGGCGCGAAAATAAACCGTTCACCCGTTGGGAGAGATCCATGGGAGCCGTAAACAGTAATGCCGGCGAAAACTACAACGCTGCCGCTGATTTGATTGGCCGAAACTTGGACGCTGGTCGAAGCGGAAAAACAGCCTTTATCGACTCGACCGGCCATCACAGCTACGCTGAGGTCGCGGCCCGGGCGGCGCGTTTCGCCAACAGCCTCGCCCGTTTGGGCATTGAGGCTGAGTCACGAGTAGCGCTGGTGATGTTGGACTCGATCGATTTGGTTGCCTGTTTCCTTGGCGCGATCAAGGCTGGGGTCGTGCCGGTGCCATTGAACACGCGCCTTGCCTCTCGCGACTATGCCTACATTCTCGGTGATAGTCGCGCCGCCGCAGTGGTGGTTTCCGAGTCGCTCGTCGAGACCGTATTGGCCGAAGCCAAGGCGCCGGACGTCATCTTGGTCGACGGCGCTGATGGAAGCGGACATGCGTTACTATCCGATGCCATCAAGGGCGCGTCCGATCGTCACGAGACCGCGCTGACCACGGCTGATGATATGTGTTTTTGGCTCTACACATCTGGAACCACAGGGGCGCCAAAGGGCGCGGTTCATCTGCACGGCCACTTGATGGCGACCGCCGAACTATACGCGATCGAAGTCCTCGGGATGGTCGAGGATGATATTGTCTACTCCGCCGCCAAGATCTTTTTCGCTTACGGGCTCGGCAATTCGTTAACCTTCCCGATGGCGGTTGGTGCGACCACGGTGCTGTTGCCTGGACCGCCGGACCCCGCTTCAGTTTCCAATATCCTCAAGAATGCCAAGCCAACCCTGTTCTTTGGCGTGCCGACGCTCTACGCGATGTTGCTGGCCGGCGATCAGCTTCCAGGCGCGGACGGTCATTCCCTGAGGCTTTGCATCTCGGCTGGAGAGCCGCTGCCGGCAGACCTTCTGCGCCGTTGGCGGGAGCTTGTCGGCGTCGACATCCTTGATGGTATCGGCACCACAGAGATGCTGCACATTTTCGTCTCCAACCGGATTGGTGAGGTGACCCCCGGCGCCACGGGTCGCCCGGTGCCGGGCTATGAAGTCCGCCTGATCAATGAGGACGGTATGATCTGCGGCCCTGGTGAGATGGGTGTTCTGGAAATTTCGGGGCCGACCTCCGCCTTGATGTATTGGAATCAGCGCGAAAAAACTAAGGATACCTTTCGCGGTCCGTGGACCCGAACTGGTGATAATTTTGTCATGGATGAGGGTGGTATCCTGACCTACGGCGGACGCAATGACGACATGCTCAAAGTCGGCGGTATTTATGTCTCGCCCTTCGAGGTAGAGGGCGCACTGATCAAACATGAATCGGTGATGGAAGCCGCCGTGGTTGGCCGTGCGGACCAGGACGAATTGATCAAGCCCAAGGCCTTCGTGGTTCTCAACGCCGGTGTTGCGGCTTCAGCGGCACTTGAACAGAGCTTGAAGGATTTCGTGCGCGCGGATCTGGCGACCTTCAAATACCCGCGCTGGATCGAGTTCATGGACGAGTTACCCAAGACCGCGACCGGTAAGATTCAGCGATTCAGGCTTCGGGTGGACCAGTGACAGACGGACAAAGAACCAGCGGCGATCATCGGGCTATGGTGACCATTGGCGAGGTGGAAGTTGAAACCGCGTTCCAAGCGCCTGAGATCTCCGGTCGACCAGTGGTCGTTTTCTTGCATGAAGGGCTTGGGAGCCTGTCTATTTGGCGGGACTTCCCCTCGCGTCTGGCCAAGATGACGGGCTGCGGGGCGCTGATCTATTCGCGATATGGTTATGGCCGATCTACGGTTTGCGAGGATGGGTTTCAGTCCGATTACATGCATCGGGAGGCGCTGGAGACCTTACCGGCGCTGCTTGACCATTTCGAAATCGAAACACCTGTCCTTTACGGACACAGCGATGGCGCGTCGATCTCATTGATCCATGCCGGTGGTTCGGGCCGCGTCGTGCGGGGCTTAATCGTTGAGGCGCCACATGTCTTCGTCGAACCAGCGTCCTTGATCGGCCTCGACATGGCGTTGGACGCGTTCCAGAATCAGGGCCTGCGTGAAAGCCTTGCCAGGCATCACGAAAATGCGGATCTAACTTTTTCCAACTGGCACGCCGTTTGGGGCAGTCAGGCATTTCGCGATTGGAATCTTGAAGGTTTTTTGCCAGCAATTCAGGCGCCGGTCCTGCTTATTCAGGGCGCCGAGGACGCCTATGGGAGCCTTGACCAACTCGACGCTATCCAACGCGGAGTATCCGGGCATTGGGAACGAGAGGTTTTGAGCCCTTGCGGACACAGTCCGCATCGCGAGATGACGGACCGTGTCCTGGATAGGGTAAGTGGTTTCGTTGGCGCATTGATAGCACCGTCCACCTAACGAGCGTGATGCTACGCGGCGGCATTTGGCCGCGCCGTGGTGCCATGGCGTGCCGAGGCAGCATCAACCGGCTGGACGTCGGTGCGAGGTCAGCCGACCTTATAACCCGATCCAAGGCCTTGGGGCTGATTTCGACGGTGGGATAGGCGAAATCTTTCCTATAGCTGTACATGGCATTTTCTCTGTAAGCCTCTTCCCCGTGACGTAGAGATAGGCGTGCATATCGTGGGAATTAATAAGTGAAAAATATTCTATAAGTGTCAAAGTGCATCAATTAAAGAATTTATAACTCACCCCCAATAGGATTCCAGTGTTCCAGCGGATTGAGTCCTTGGCTCTCCGGCTCTAGGAATGATCGGGGTTCTGCAATTCAGGGAGCGAATGATGCAACCACTGGCGGGCGTACGGGTTTTGGCGGTCGAGCAATATGGCGCTGGCCCCTTCGGTACCATGTATCTCGCCAATCAGGGCGCCGAGGTGATCAAGATTGAAAACCCGCGCGATGGTGGCGACATGTCCCGCGCCGTGGGCCCTCATTTCCTGGGCCCGGACGATAGCGAGTTCTTCCACAGCTTCAATGCCAACAAGCGTAGCGTGACTATTGACCTGCAAAACCCCGAGGGGCGGGCGATCTTTCACGAGTTGGTGCGCGGCGCCGACGCAGTATCGAACAATTTGCGTGGCGACGTGCCAGAAAAGCTTGGCATCGACTTCGCGTCCTTGAAGGTGATCAATCCGAAGATCGTCTGTGCCCACCTCACCGCCTATGGCCGCACAGGCTCGCGGCGTACCTGGCCAGGCTTTGACTATCTCATGCAGGCCGAGGCCGGTTGGTTTTCTGTCACTGGGGAGCCCGGAACGCCGCCGGCTCGGTTCGGGCTTTCGGTAGTCGACATGATGACCGGCCTCGCCATGGCCTTTGGTCTGGTTTCCGCCGTCGTGGCCGCGCGGGCCAGCGGCGAGGGCCGCGACATGGATGTCTCGCTTTTTGATCTAGCACTGCACAACACAAGTTATCTCTCGACTTGGTATCTGAACGAGGGCGTCGTCACCGAACGTCTGCCGCGTTCAGCACATCCCTCGTTGACGCCGTGCCAACTTTACAAGACCGCCGATGGCTGGGTCTTCATCATGTGCAACAAGGAGAAGTTCTGGCCGATTCTCTGTGAGAAGCTTGGGCGCATGGAGTGGGTCGAGGACCCACGGTTCAAATTGTTCAAGAACCGGCTGGAGAACCGCGACCTAATCCAGGAAATGCTGGATGACGCACTCGCCGCCAAGACGACGGATTCCTGGCTCGAGATCTTCGCCGGCACGGTGCCATCCTCGCCGATCCACGATATCGGCCAGGCCATGAACAACCCGTTCGTCGCCGAACGCGGCGGTATCCAGGAATTCCCCAACCCCGCCGCGCCGGGCGAGATGTTCCGGATGGCCGCACATCCGATCCGATCCGCGGATGACGTGCCTTTAAATCAACCGGCGCCGGCCCTTGGCGCGGATACCGATGATGTGTTGGGCGAGATCGGCTTTGACGCCGCACGATTGGCGGCGTTGCGAGAGAAGGGGGTGATCTAGGCTTGGCGGACTAATCCGTCGGCACTTGGCTCGGTTCGATTTGCTTGGTGGCGCCGAGCGCCGCAGTAAACACACAAGCCAGCACCAGCATTCCCGCCGCGACGCCCAGGCATCCGGCGAGGCCCTGCCACTGATATGCGATCCCGGACAGCAGGGTTCCAGCCAGGCGACCGGCGGCATTGGCGCTGTAATAGAAGCCGACGGATTGGGCGACGTCGTTGGATTTCGAGAACGCTAGGATCAAATAAGAATGAACCGCTGAATTGATCGCGAAACAAAACCCAAAAACCCCAAGCCCGATGATCAGTGTCCAGGCCGGCTGATAGCCCGAGTGGATCGCACTAGCCACCATCATGGTGAGGCCGGTTAGGATGAAGACCCAGAGCTGGGCCGCCTTGACTTCGCTGGAGCGCCCATCGCGGGAGCTTTTCACGATGATCGGGGCGGTGCCCTGCACGAACCCGTAGCCGATGACCCAAAGCGCCAGGAATGCCCCGACAGAAGCGAAGCTACAGTCCAATACTTCAACCAAGAAGACGGGCAATCCAACGGCAAACCATACATCGCGGGCGCCGAACAGAAATACCCGTGCTGCCGAGAGCAGATTGATCGCCTGAGATTTCGAAAACAACGCTGAGACCTTGGTCTTCGATTTCCCCTCGCCGCTGTCGTGGGGCAGCAGGGATATCGAGGCCAGCAACATCAGCGCCAGACAGGCGGCCATCAACCAGAGACCGAGAACGAAACCCATGGTCGACAACAGCAGCCCACCGAGGAAGAATCCGACACCTTTGAGCGCGTTCTTGGAGCCGGTGAGCACCGCCACCCATTTGAACAGGGTCGAGTGCGAATTATTCGGCACAACCAGCTTTATCGCGCTTTTGGAGCTTATTTTGGTGAGGTCCTTGGCGACGCCCGAAACGCCCTGTACCGCCAGGACATAGGGTATCGACCAGGCCAACGACCATGCTGGATTAAGCAAGGACAGCGTGATCAGTGCTGCGACCTGCAATCCGAGACCGGTGTGTAGCATGATTTTCAGACCGTGCCGCGAGGCGAGCCACCCTCCTATCAGATTAGTGACCACGCCCATGATCTCGTAGAGCACGAATAAGGAGGCGAGCTGAAACGGCGAATAGCCCAAGCTATGGAAATGCAGCAGCACCAGCATCCTGAGCGCGCCGTCGGTCAGGGTGAACCCCCAATAGGCCGCTGAGACAATCGCGTAGTCCCTGACCCCGCTCATGCCGGAATTTTGGGGTGATTCTGTCTCAGCCACGCTTCCCCGCTAATTTAACCGTTGCGCCAGCGATAGTTGGAGCTGCGGCTCGAAAGGTATCCGATAGTCCTGAAAGCTCAATGAATGGGACGCCAGAAAATCAGCAACTATCGCCGGTCCGACGGACTATTGAGAGCGCTCATAGAATTGGATAAGGACCGGGTAGTGGTTTCCATGCGAGGCATTTTCCGTCTGGCCCAGTCATTCCATGGCGACCGCCACCTTGGCGACCAACTCCATCATTCGGTTCACATAGCCCCATTCGTTATCATACCAGACTAAGACCTTTACCTGGGTCCCGTCGACCACCATTGTTGAGGCTGCGTCGACAATACCGGATCGCGAATCATCGACGAAATCACTAGAGACTAGCGGCCGCTCCTCGAAGCCGAGGATACCGGCAAGGGCGCCCGCAGCTGCCTCTTTGAACAATCCATTCACCTCTTTGATCGAGCTCCCACGCTCCATTTCGAACACGCAATCCGTTAGCGAGGCATTGAGCAGCGGCACTCTGACAGCGATGCCGTTCAGCTTGCCCTGTAGTTCTGGAAAAATCAGCCCGATCGCCGTGGCCGAGCCTGTCGAGGTTGGGATGAGGTTAATCAGCGACGAGCGTGCCCGGCGGAGATCCTTGTGTGGCTTGTCGACCACGACCTGACTATTGGTGATATCATGGATCGTGGTGATTGCACCATGGCGGATACCGATTCTTTCGTGCAGGACTTTGACCACCGGGGCGAGGCAGTTCGTGGTGCAGGATGCGGCAGTGATCAGATGGTGAGTACTAGGATCGTAAAGATGGTCATTCACGCCCATCACGATGTTCAGCGCCCCGCCGTCCTTGACCGGACAGGCGACGACGACCTTTTTCACACCTGCGTCAAAGTAGGGCTGGAGATCCGCGGTGGTCTTGAATCGACCGGTAGCCTCGACCACCAAATCGATCCCGAGCCCGGCCCAATCTGTCGTGGTGAGATCGTTGTTACCGCTGAAAGACAGAGACCGCTTACCAACGTGGAGCCCGCCGTCTTCATGCGCGGTCGGTATCGGCCAGCGCCGATGGACACTGTCGAAGGTAAGCAAATGTGCGGCGGTTGCGGCGCTGCACTCGGCTTCGTTTACATGCACGATGTCATAGTCGCCCATACCCCAGGCGCCAGTTGGTTGTTCGAGTGATTCTGGGTTACGCGGATCAAATCCCCACGCTGCGCGCAGACCCAGTCTCCCCATCCGGCCAAAGCCGTTTATCGCGACACGAATCGTCATGAGAGGATTTCCTCAGATCTCCAGAAACACCCCATCATGGGCGCACTCCTGGGGTATGGCATCGAAAACTGGAAGCGTCCTAATGCTTGAATGGGTCAAGATGATGGGCTTAGCGTCGAGAGAAGACGATAGGGTATCGCCGCCTCCGTTCCTGGGCCTACCCGCTGTGGGTATAAACTATGCAAGCACTGGAGCTTTCCTTGACGAAAATATAAAGTTTGTTGGTGAGTTTGATACCTTCGGCACGCGACATATGATGCGCATATGCGGCGGGAAACCGGCCCTTGGCAAATTCCGCGATTCCACCGCCGAGCCGGCGTAACCTGCCCTCGCGACAGGCGCGCGATGCCAGAGCGTCATATTCGGCGACCTGCGCGATCAAGCCTTCCTCCTTGACGAAAAGGGTATTGTTCTCGGCCTGGACATTTATGGTGCGCTGGTTGCTGTTGCTGCCGGAGAATCCTCTGACGCCGGTTCGACTAGGGCCGCGGGTATAATGCCTTTTGTTGGTGGACAGCAAATCACCCGCCTTGCTCTGCGTAACGATCAGTGGTGGTGGGGCGAGTGTTACGATCAGCCCGACAATCAAACCGACGACCAGAACTTGCATGAAACGAAACCTTTCCATGACCCTAAATTACCTCGAATTAGATGGAAATAGAACAAAAAAGGGACGGCCAGTGCCAACCAACATGGTTGATCCAACCTAGCGTCGTGGTGTTCATTGGAACTGATTTTCCTGAGTCTCCATAAGAATGCTCACCATGAACGGTTGTGACCAGAATATTTCACCCAATCGGTTCCAAAGCCACGAACACCTAAAATTAGGTGATGACCGCGCCGCCAAGTCATCAGGAAACCGTGATCACGCGCGAGCGACGCCAGCGCTGCTGCGTTCTTCGCCCCCGGATCCGCCAGGGGCTCAAGGGTGGCAGGCGGTTTGTTCCAGATACCAACGGTGAATCCCTCGGCCAGCAGACGGGTGACCATCGTCGACCTCAATTGGCCTGCGGCTGCGAAACCAATGCTAGGGTGATCGGTTGTCATGATCTCCACCTTTGGATTGCAGGCGAACAACAAGTGCCGCCATGACGGCGCCACGATCAATGATTTTGGATAATGTTAATAGGTCTCGGCATGGCGGATGACGGCGGCGCGCAACTCGGCCGGTGTCACTGGCTGGATCCCAACTTTCTCGCAGATCAACCCGCCGCCGTAATTCGCGATCCCCATTGCTTCCAGCGCAGTCCCCCCGGCGGCCATCGCCGAAGCCATGACGCTGATAACGGTATCGCCGGCCCCGGCAGGGTCGTTCACCACCCTGACGAAGGCCGGTAATGTCGAGAACCGTCCTTCGGAATCCACCAATGCCACGCCATCGGCGCCGAGAGTTACCATGACGTTCTCGGACGCCATTCGTTCCCGTAACGCACGCACGGCGGCCTCGATTTCGTCGCTGTCCGAGACTCGCATCGCCAGCGCCTCGGAAGCCTCACGCAGGTTGGGTTTGAAAACAGTAACCCCGTGATAGGCGAAGAAGTTATCAAATTTCGGATCAACCAAAACCATCAAATCGTGGTTTCGGGCGATTTTCAGGATCTCCGTGATGAAGGGTTCGGGCAAGAGGCCTTTATTATAGTCTTCGATGATCAAAGCCGAGAGCGTCGGTGCAATATCATTCAAGATTGCCGTCATTTTTGACCAGAGGGTTACGCTAACTGGGTCACGGGTTTCGAAGTCCGCCCGCGCGATTTGGCGACTTTGCGCGAACATCCGCATCTTCACTGTGGTGGGGCGCGAGGCGTCGGGAAAGATGAACTGCTCGCCTTGGGTGCTTTTCCCGACCAGGTCGAGAAGTCTATACCCGTCCTGATCGTCGCCGATAACACTGAACAACACGGGATCTTCGCCGAGGGCGTTCAAATTGTTAACAACGTTAGCCGCGCCTCCCAACTGATAGGTTTCCTCGGTAACGTCGACGATCGGGATCGGCGCTTCGGCGGAAAGGCGCTCCACGGAACCGAACACCGAGCGATCGAGCATCACATCGCCGATAACCGCGATGCGCCGGCCACCAAGGGTGCCCAGCAGTTCCAGGTAGCGTTCATGTAACGGCATTGCGAGATCATCTCCGGAAGCTCGTGTCGCCTTTGGCGGTAGCATCAATGGGTCGCCAAGGAAAGGCTGGAAATATAGAGTTTCAGACGACAAAACAATTTTTATAAAAAGTTAATAAAATTATTTATTATTGAGAATTTCTTGAATTCTATTCAGCAAATTCCCGTTGGAGAATAAAAACCCGTCGACACCCGCTGCTTGGGCGGCCTGGATATCTGACCCACGGTCGCCGATCATAAAAGAAGCCTCCCGGTGGACCGGCCAGGTCCGCATCAAATCCATCAACATCCCGGGTTCGGGTTTGCGCCAATGGGCAAGATGGCTAAACCGGCCATCGTCATGGTCGGGGTGGAAGGGGCTGAAGCGAAAATCATCGACTCTGGCGCCATGGCGACCCAGCTCTTGGTTCATCCATTCATGCAGCCGGTTTACGTGTTCCTCGGTGTAGAAACCATGCGCGATACCAGCCTGATTCGTAACGACAAACACCCGGAAACCGCGCTCGTTCAGCAATCTGACCGCTTCCATGGCGCCAGAAATCCAAATAATCTGGTCCGAGCGATGCGCGTAGCCAATATCCTCGTTTAGAACTCCATCACGATCGAGGAAAGCGGCGGGGCGTCTCTCGTCGATGAGGTGATCGTTGGAAGCCTTGGTCACGGCGAAGCGCCAGGCTCAAAGATCAATCACGATATTGCCGAACCGGTCGAGCGATGCTTTCCCCCGGGGTGGAATGAGGCAGGTCGCGTCATACTCCTCCACGATCGCGGGGCCGTCGACCGGCGTGGTAAGATCAGCACGCGCGATCACTGGTGTGTCGACCCAGCCATGGTCCCGACCGAAAAAGGCTTGTCTCGACGTGTCGGCGGGCCGGGTCGCAGCGTCGGCGTGAAGGGTGTCCGGCACCCGGCTGGCCTCGGACACGCCTCGCCCGACAACCGCGATGTTCACCAACTCCACCGGTTCTTCCGGGCCGGCACGATGGCCGTAGACGGTTTCGTGCTCTTGTCCGAAGCGTTCGGCAAGCTCTATCAGTTTGCCGGCATCAAGATCGCCCTGCGGCGCCGGCACCGCCAATTCATAGATCTGGCCTTTGTAGTGCAGACTGGCCGAGCGCTCGACAACTGCGGCTGCGCCCGTGAACCCTTCCATCTTGAGTTGAGCCAACGCTTCGTTGGCGAGTCCATCCCAAGCCTTTGTCATCTCCGCTGGGTCCGCTTCGCGAAGCAAGCGGCGGAAGGTACGGGAATAATGGTGCTCAACATCGGCGTAAAGCAGGCCGAACGATGAGAACAGGCCGGGTGACGGTGGAACAATGACCCGTTTGATGCCAATCGTGGTGGCCATGCCGGCCGCGAAAAGCGGCCCGTTGCCGCCAAACGCGAACAGGGTATATTTGCGCGGATCCCTGCCCCGCTCGGTGGAAACCGCCTTGATCGCCCGGATCATGTTTGAGGCGGAGATCAAATGTGCGCCATGGGCCGCCACGTCCAGCGGCAAGCCGAGGGGTTTGGCGACCTTGGCTTCGAACACCTCGGCGGCCTTGTCCCGGTTCAGCTTGAGGGCACCTCCCACCAAATGTCCAGGGTTGATATAGCCGAGCAATACATTCGCGTCGGTAATCGTGGGCTCCTCGCCCCCCGCGTCGTAGCAGACGGGGCCCGGAGACGCGCCAGCGCTTTGCGGGCCGGCCTTTAGCGAACCGCCCGCGTCGACCGCGAGGATCGAACCTCCACCCGCGCCTACCTCAGCAAGATCGATGGCTGGAACCTTGAGCGCGTATCCGGAGCCGGTTAGCAACCGCGAGCCGTGCATGATGCCGCCGCCGACTTGCATGTCGAGGGCACGCGTCACCTCCCCGCCGGCGATCATCGAGGTCTTGGCGGTAGTGCCTCCCATATCGAAAGCAATGACGTCATCAAGGCCCGACGCCCGTGCGATCGCTTGGGCGCCAATGACACCACCCGCAGGACCTGATTCGATAATGTGCATCGGCAGACGCGCGGCAGTTTCAGCGGTCGTCAGCCCGCCATTGGACTGCATCAGATAGATTGGCGCGGTGATACCATTAGCGTCTAGGCCCTTGCGCAAAGACGCCAAATAGGCGCCAACCACTGGCAGGACATAGGCATTGATGACCGTCGTCGAGGTTCGCTCGTACTCCTTCATCTCGGGCAGAACATCGGCACTGATGCATAAGGGTAGATCTGGAGCCTTCTCGCGAATTACCGCCTCGATCATCCGTTCGTGGTCCGGGTTGGCATAGGCATTGATTAAGCAGACGGCAATCGCCTCTACCTTTTCCGCCAACAACTTGTCGACCGCGCTTTCGATGTCGGCGCGACTGGGCGCCCGCTCGACGACACCGTCGGCGTTGATCCGCTCATCTACTACTTGGCGAAGGTACCGTTCAACCAGGGCCGGCGGCTTTTCCCAGGCCAAATCATACAGACGCGGCATCCGCAGGGTGCGAATCTCCAGCACGTCCCGAAAGCCCGCTGAGGTAATCAGGCCAACGCGCGCACCCTTGAGTTCCAGGATCGCGTTCGAGGCCACTGTGGTCCCATGGCGTATTTCATGGATGCTGTCGGCGCCAATCCCGGCATCGGCGAAAACCTCCGCGACGCCTTCGACAATGGCACGGGCGTAGTTGTCAACGCTAGACGGGACTTTTTTAGTGAACAGCCGACCCTCGGCGTTCAAAAAGACAATGTCTGTGAATGTACCGCCGATATCGACGCCCACGCGAAATGTGCTCATGTCCTTTTTCCCATTCCGCCTGTTACTGGGTGACCTGATCGGCACGCGGCCAATCTTCTCGAAGCACCGCTTGCGTCTCGCCGATACGGATGGCGCGGAGCTTGTTACGAAGTGCCTCTGTCCCGCCGAGATCCACGGTCCATGCCTCGGTATTAACAATCACGCCATAATCTCCGTAGGCCCTCTCGGGGCTGACCAATTCGTTGCGGACATCGCGTAGCACCATCCCTGGATCGCGCTCCAACGGGTCGCCCCATCCGCCGCCGCCAGCCAATTCGTGCCGAAATGTCTCACCTGCGTACATAGTCATCGTTAGCTTGGAATTCAGCGGCCGGTCCTCGGTGCCGGGGTTCATGGTGTTCCGAGACAACGCGCCCGGGTTGCCGCCATATAGCCCATAGGGACGGAAGACGGCACGATCAGAGCGAACCTGCAAGACCGCCTCGGTTTCTTGCAATCGATAGTCCCGCCGATACGGTGCGCCGCCTCGAAACTTGCCGGCGCCGGCCCGGTCCGGGATGAATTCGTAGGCCAGGATCTCCACCGGGTTCTCCGCCTCGCAAACTTCAATCGATTGTGAGGCCATGTTGGCGAACAGGTTCGAATTTCCCGACAAACCATCCGCCCAGGGGCGCCCGCCCCAGGTTCCGCAGGCGAAATCCACATAGATGAAGGGGTTACGGTCGTCGTCATAACCGCCGATCGACACGCCGGTATTACCGCCGTCCGAGGCCGCCATGACCTTGTCCGGTAGCATCATCGCCAAAGCGCCGAGCACGCAGTCGACCATGCGAAATCCAGTGAGACCTCGTGCGGCGCAGGCCGCGGGCAGCACCGCATTGGCGATCGTGCCGGCGGGTGCCGTCACGTCGACACAGCGGAAGAACCCCTCGTTGGCCGGCACATCATTCGGCAGGATCGACTTCACGCCGCAGTAAGTAGCCGCCTTGGTAAAGGAAAGGGTATTGTTGATCGCTCCCTTGACCTGATCGGAGGTTCCGGTCCAATCGGCGAACATTCGATCACCC
>JAPKDN010000674.1 GCA_028822575.1 Alphaproteobacteria bacterium
CCGGGCTCGGCCATGCTGGTGCGCGGCGAGGACCGTTGGGGGCATTTCACGCCGGAGCGCCGGGCGGGAGCCGCGTTGAGCGAAGAAGCCTATGAGAATCATCGCGCGATGATGGCCCGGTTCCGGGCGCGACAGGATTCAAACGCCGAGATCAAACGCGAGGTGAGGTATAGCGCGGTGACTTGAACCGGGAAGACACTTGCCCGGTGCCAAGGCGGCGTCCTAGGCTCCATTCGACCATTTCATTGGACCTGACTGGGTCCGGTTTCCCTGGAAAGGACAAAAATATGGCGAACTATATCCCCCCGACCCTGGACTGGGTGCGCGAACAGGTGGAGCTTTACGAAGGTAGCGGCGGCACCGAGGGTACGACCCTTCGGGACACCGGCCTGCCCTGCATCATCATTACCCACAAGGGCGGCAAGACCGGGGCAATTCGCAAGATCCCGGTGATGACGGTCAAGGTCGATGACAGCTATGTCCTGATCGGCTCCTATGGTGGGCGTCCGAAGAACCCGGTCTGGGTCTACAATCTGCGCGCCCATCCTGATGTTGAGATCCGCGACGGCAGCAGCGTCACGAAAATGACTGTGCGCGAGGTCCACGACGATCCCGAGCGTAAAAAGCTCTGGGATGCGGGCGCGAAGGCTTTTCCGCCCTACCTCGAGTATAAGGAAAAGACCGACCGCAAGATCCCGGTCTTCGTCGCCGAGCCGGCTTAATCCTGTGCGTACCGAGGAAGTGGGCGTTAGCAATACCGCTGGCGATCATGTCACCATCAGCCGGCTTGCCGCCGGCGATGGCGGCAAGAGCTATTTCCAGGACAGGACACTGGCTTATGATCAGGTCCTCGGGCCGCTGCGACAGTCCCAGGTCATCGAGGCCTCGAGAATTGGCTTTAATTATTGGCCGGGAAATTTCTCTGGGTCCCTTGCGCGATCATCCATCGGTAATGTGGTCCTGGCGCTTGAGGGCCTAGCGAAGGTGGCCCCGGAAGATGGCGAGAGCCGAGTTTTTCGTCCCGGCGACGTGCTGGAAACCGAAGCGGGCGGTTTCACGGGCCACGTGTTGTCCTCCGGCAATGGCCAGCCATTTCGAGCCGCGATTATCAATCTTGGACCAGCGCCCGATGTCGGCGCGAACCCGGTGGCTGGCGGTAAGGAAACCGGACAAACCCTACCGTTCGTGCGCAATGTCACCGGCGATGATATGCAATCCCACTTTCAGGACGGTGTGCTCGCCTACTTCGACGACCAGGCCGGGGGCGAGGTGACGGAGACGGTCGCTATCACCAAGTTCCAATATGTCTATGCCGCGAGTGACCTGCGCTATGACTGGCACAACGCGCCACAAAGGCAGATTGTTCTTCCACTCACCGGTGGAACCCAGGGCGAGAACGGTGAGGGCTCCCGCCGGGTGGTGCCCCAGGGTGGGGTCTATTTCGGCGAGGATGTCACGGGCCAGGGCCACATAACCAGCGCCGTAAACGACGCCATCCGGTTTTCGATCTTCGCGCACCTCGCTTGAAGTGTCGTGGGTGCTCTGAAACTAGGGAGACAAGTCATGAATCTCAAGGGTACGGTCGCGCTGGTGACCGGTGGCAATGGTGGGCTGGGGCAGCGCCTTTGTCATGCCCTGGCGCGGGAGGGCGCGCATATCGCGGTGGTGTACGCCCAAAGCCAGGACCGGGCGGAGACGGTGGCGCGGGAGCTGGCGGTGGAGCATGGCGTAGAGGCCGAGGCCTTTGCCTGTGACATTACTGATCAGGCGGCGGTCGAGCGGCTGGTCGCGGATGTGAGCGCGCGGTTCGGGCGCCTGGATATCCTGGTAAACGATGCCGCCTATAACAAGGCAATACCCTTCGCGGAGCTGGACAACTTGACGATCGAGGAATGGGACAAGATCCTGGCGGTGAACCTGACTGGGCCGATGCGCTTGATCAAGGCGGTCGCCCCGGTGATGAAGGATCAAGGCCAGGGACGGATCGTCAATATCTCCTCGGTGGCGGGGCTGTCGCCGACTGGGTCCTCCATCGCCTATGCCGTCTCCAAGGCCGGGCTTGTTCACCTCACCAAATGCATGGCGGTGGCCATGGCGCCGGAGACCCTGGTGAATTGCGTGGCGCCGGGATTGCTAGAAGGCACGCGCGCGACCGCCAACCTGCGCAACGAGCAGATCGAACGCGCCGCGGACGCAGCGCTGCTGAAGAAAGCGGCGGACAAGGAAGATTGCGCCGAGATGGTCGTTACTATGTGCCGCACGGACACCATGACCGGACAAACGGTGGTGATCGACGCCGGCCGCGTTTTTCATTGATCCAGGCAGGCTAGCCTTGATGCCCGCCGGTTGGCGCGCGCGATAGACCTAATACAAGTAGCGACCCATGCCCCGTTTACTAATCACAAGCGACACGGGCGAATTCACCGACGAGACCCGCGCTGTTGCGAAGTATATTTTAAAACCCAAAAAGCATGCTGCCGCTGAGCAGTTATCTGTCTTACTCCCGGCAGGCGGGCAGGCGGCTCTAGGACCTGGTCAAGCATCTGCGCTATCTCACGTCATTGACCGATGCGAAATTGGAATTAGTGATCTATGTCGCGGCGCGGGTGGCCAATCCCTATTATTTTT
>JAPKDN010000675.1 GCA_028822575.1 Alphaproteobacteria bacterium
GGCTATTCTACACTAGCCATGGAGGACTGTGTCACTCTGGCCAGCGGTGCTGGACGACGGTGATCGCGGACGTTTGTTCAATTCCCTATTCACGGCAAGCCCCCGAGTTCAATCGGGAGGACATAGCGAGCGCTGTCAAGCGGCATCGCTTATGTCGGCTTGGCGGCGGGCTTGGCGTGCGTCCGAACCCTCTCTGTATCGTCCGGATGGCGGCGTCGTCTTTGTCCTACTGGTGGCGATCGTGAAATTCGCCAGTGTGGTCGACTGGGTCATTCATGGAACAAAACGCTATCGAGTGGCGCTGATGTGAGCTGAACGTGACCCGGTTGATTGTCACCGAACGATTCTTGGTTCTGGGTATGTCGGGGCGAAGGGGGTCGTGGTATCGCATGCGCTTGAAGGACGCTTGGTGGCCGAGCAGAAGCAAATTGAACAATTGCATGGTGGCGGTATCGCATCGGAACATTATCACGGTTGCGCCGGTGCTGCGGGTGGGACAGATGGCGCAGAATATGCAGGCCGGTTTGGTGCGTTGATCCTTAGGCGTCTATGGCCGGGCTGCCTTGTTCTTCTGACCAACCCTGACTTCATCCTGCCACCAGATCTCTAACGGCTTACTGAATGGAGCGTGGCCTTGAGCATCGCCAGCATGTTTGGGAAGTTTTTTTAAAAACCTCGAACCCGGACCCATTCTGGGCATGGTAGCGCGGGCGCGCCGACAGTTTGACATAACCAACCACCTTTAGCATCTGGCTCATTGTCGTCGGGGATATCCGTTTGGGTATCGGATACCGGTATCGGGATGTCGCCAGAAGAGGTGGAATTCGCAGTTGAGCTATTTCCAACGTTTACCGTTGGATAGGAATTTCCCCAATCCACGGAGGGGGCTGGGCTTGGATTGGCGGTTGTCAAGGGAACCGTTTAGGCGCACGGGAGGCGTCTCCATATCGAGAGCGAAGTTGGGCGAGGAACTTGGATTAACCTCTCACTGGCTCAGATATCCGGGGATCCTGAATAGGACTTGTTCAACTTCCATAAAGAACGGCGTGGCGTGGACCTTTTACGGGTGGGCGCGAAATTCTCAAAGGCTGGCTCGATATAGAGTAGTGGATGGTTCCGCTTGACGCTTGCAAGAACATTATATAGAACAAACAAAGAACATTTGATGGAATACCTTAGCGTGCCTGACTCTACT
This sequence comes from Alphaproteobacteria bacterium, assembly GCA_028822575.1. The sequence continues at coordinate 1,196 of JAPKDN010000675.1, forward strand.
TTCTCTATTGCGCCGGATAGATCTTCTGATCTCGCTGGATTACGCGCCCAGATCCGAGCGATCGAACGTGGTGGGGACGTGCAACCGGCAACTGTGATGCCATTCGGCGTGGAGGCATTGGATCGCTGCTTGGCTGGAGGGGGACTGGCACTTGGTCGGGTCCATGAGGTGATCGGCGAGGCCCGTTCAGAAGTGCGGGACGCGGCGCCTTTCGGTTTTGCCGCCGCGCTTGTGACACGGTTGATGGAAAAAGGTGGGGATGTGCTTTGGTGTCCGCGCGGCGCCAACCCGCATGGTGGTATGCTTTCCGCTTGCGGGTTAGCTGGTTTGGGATTGGATCCTGGGCGAATCATCATGGTGAAAACGCGCGACGACGTGGATCGGCTCTGGGTGATGGAAGAAGCGCTTGGATGTGTGGGATTGACCGCCGTGGTCGCTGAACTGGGGCCGGCCCGTCGCGGAGCGCAAACCAGGGACACGGTGAGCTGCAGGCGTCTCCAGCTTGCGGCGGAGGCAAGTGGGGTGACTGGAATTTTATTGCGTCCGGACGCCGGAATGGCGAGGTCAGCCATCGGTATGCCGGAAAGCCGGTGGCGTGTGACCGCCACCGCTTCGACGGAAGGGTGTCGGGATTGGGTGCCGCGTTGGCGCGTGGAACTGCTTCGCGCCCGTAATGGCCGGCCTGGCGAGGCTCACCTGACCTGGGAGGCAAGACGAGGTATATTCCATCCGGTCGGCTCGCCGATAACCGAACGTCATTCGCTTATGATACGGCCTGAATTCCCGGCGGCAACGGAGCGGTCAGCGGCCTGATAGAAGCCTTTGTATGCGATGTGCGCAAAACCTACCATATTATCGCGAAAATTTATTACCATCCTACAATATCGTTTATCCTGCTTCGCCAACAAACATGAATATCCTAGAAACGATCGATACCATGGTTTCCAAAGTACCCTCGCCTTTGGCCAAGAAAGGCGGTTGGGCGCGCCGCCAGCATGGCCGACTGAAAGCCATGAGCGGTTATGTATAGTCGGCAATATTTGTTTTCCACTGGTCGATATTTGGCATTAAAATGGCAACCCGACATAATTCTCCGAAAGTGAGGTCATCGCAGCCTCCGACGATAGCAAATACTCCAACTCCGCTACTCTAATGCGTGAGTCGAAACCATCCGATTCGCTGCTGGTATGCAGCATCGACGTCATCCACCAGGAAAAGCGCTCGGCCTTCCATACCCGGGCAAGCGCGGTCGCCGAATAGGTGTCTAGGCGGTGATCATCTTGGTTTTCGAAGTGATCATAGAGTGCCCAGGAAAGATACCGAACATCGGAGGCGGCGAGATTCAAGCCCTTGGCTCCCGTTGGCGGTACGATATGGCCCGCGTCTCCAGCTAGGAAAAGCCGGCCATGGCGCAATGGTTCGG
>JAPKDN010000029.1 GCA_028822575.1 Alphaproteobacteria bacterium
GCTTTATCACGTCAACGCCGGTGTGGTTTCGATCCTGGGGATGATGCTGATCGGCGGTTGCCAGATTCAACCCGATCGATTTCATCCACGCTCGTGGTGGCGTGACGTGGTCGAGACCAAGGCCAGCGTCATTCATTATCTTGGCGTGGTGGCGCCGATGTTGTTGAACCAACCCGATGACCCCTTGGAGCGCGCGCACCATGTCCGCTTTGGTTGGGGCGCGGGGATCGAGCCGGGTTTGCACCGAGTGTTCGAGGAGCGTTACGGTTTTCCAATGGTCGAACTTTGGGGCATGACCGAGATGTGCCGGGTGCTGCGAGCGGACACGGAACCACGCAAACGTGGCTCCAGGGCGATGGGCCGAGCGGTCCCCGGCCTGGAGGTTGAGATCAGGGATGAGAACGATGCGCCATTAGCCGATGGCGAGCCCGGCGAAATGGTAGTGCGCTATTCCGCCGAGAACCCCAGGATCGGTGCGTTTTCCGGCTATCTCAAAGATCTGCCAGCAACCGAGGAAGCCTGGCGCGGCGGCTGGTTCCATACCGGCGATACGGTGATGCGCGCCGCCGATGGGATGCTGCATTTCGTCGATCGCAAAAAGAACATCATCCGCCGCTCCGGCGAGAACATCGCCGCCGCCGAGGTCGAGGCGGCGTTGCAAGTCCGCGAAGAGGTCGCTCAGGTCGCGGTCCTGGCGGTACCGGATGACACCCGCGAGGAAGAGGTGCTTGCCTGCATCGTGCTCCATGACGGCGTTGCGCCCAGCGACGCACTGGCGCGTGCGTTGTTCGGGCATTGCATGGAGCGGATGGCCTATTTCAAGCCACCGGGCTGGGTGATGTTCGTCGAGGACCTGCCCAAGACCGGCTCCCAGAAGATCCAAAAACACCGTATCTTCGAGCCCGGAACCGATTCTTTAACGGCGCCGGGCATGATCGATCTGCGGTCGCTTAAACGCCGGGGTTGAGGGGATGGTATTCAACAAATCTCCCGATCCCGTCGATCCGCGGCGATCCAGGGACCGTTAAGTTCCGCGATCGCCATCGCCGATGATGCATGCGATCTCGATATGTGCGAAATACGGCCCATGCCGCGATGAACGCGGAATTCGACTGTCCCGCCGTGATCTTGGGAGAAGACAATGGGCAAGGTTTATCAGGATGCCGCGAGTGCGCTCGACGGCCTGCTGTTCGATGACATAAGTGTCGCCGCTGGCGGCTTCGGTCTCTGTGGTATTCCGGAGAACTTGATCCAGGCGATCAAGGATTCGGGGATTAAAAACATGACGATCGCCTCGAACAACGCCGGTGTCGGCGATTTCGGTCTGGGTCTTCTGTTGCAGGATAAACAGGTCAAGAAGATGATCTCGTCCTATGTCGGCGAGAATGACCTTTTCATGCAGCAGTATCTTGCCGGCACACTCGAGATTGAGTTTAACCCTCAGGGTACCCTGGCCGAGCGGTTGCGCGCGGGCGGCGCCGGAATTCCTGGTTTCTATACCGCGACGGGCGTCGGTACCCAGATCGCCGAGGGCAAGGAGACCAAGGAATTCGACGGTCGGACCTATGTGCTGGAGCGTGGTCTGCGAATGGATCTCGCCGTGGTCAAGGCTTGGAAGGGTGACGCCCAGGGTAATCTGACCTACCGGAAGACCGCGATGAACTTTAATCCGGAATGCGCCACCGCCGGCAAGGTCACCGTCGCCGAGGTCGAGGAAATCGTCCCCGTGGGCACTCTCGACAAGATGTCGATCCACACCCCCGGCGTGTATGTTCAGCGGATCTTCCAGGGCAGTCACGAAAAACGGATTGAACAACGCACCACGCGCGCGGCGTAAGGGGAGGGCGAGATATGCCTTGGGATCGTAACCAAATGGCCGAACGGGCCGCCGCTGAACTCGAAGATGGGTTTTACGTCAATCTGGGTATCGGCATTCCGACTTTGGTGTCCAACTATGTACCGACGGACTATGACATCACCCTGCAATCCGAAAACGGAATGCTTGGCATGGGCCCGTTCCCGACCGATGACGAGGTCGACCCGGACCTGATCAACGCCGGCAAGCAGACCGTGACCGAACTTGATCGCACCAGCTATTTCTCATCCTCGCAAAGCTTTGCGATGATCCGCGGCGGCCACATCAATCTATCGATCCTGGGCGCGATGGAAGTGTCCGAGACCGGTGATCTGGCCAACTGGATGATCCCCGGTCGCCTGGTCAAGGGCATGGGTGGGGCCATGGATCTGGTCGCTGGTGTCCAACGGATCGTGGTGCTGATGGATCACGCCAATAAGGGCGGTGAGTCCAAGCTGCTGAAGAAATGCAGCCTGCCACTAACTGGTCAGGCGGTGGTTGATCGGATCATCACCAATCTCGGTGTCTTCGACGTGGTCGAGGGCGGCTTGAAGGTTGTCGAGCTTGCACCCGAGGTGACCATGGACGAAGTGCGCGAGAAGACCGAGGCGAATCTGGTCGGTTGACGGCGCGGTCAACTTTCTAGGCTTTTTCAAGCCGATAAACCCCAACCCATCGTCCCGGCTTTCATGAGGGGGATGGGTTGGAGTGGAGCTGAAGGCCATGGCGATCTCCCCTCTCGACTCGACTGTTTTCGCGGGTGTCTTCGGCGACTCCGAGATCGGTCCCTTATTCTCCGACGCGGCCGAGATCGAGGCGATGATCGATTTCGAGCGCGCCTTGGCCCGGGCCGAGGCGGCGTGCGGCGTGATCCCGCTCGAGGCCGGCGCGGCGCTAGACGCGGCAATGCGCGGGTTGGTGATACCACCCGAAGAGCTTACGGAGGCCACCGCCGCCGCGGCGGTTCCGGTACCGGGTTTGGTGGTGGCCTTGCGCAAGCGCCTCGATCCCGACGTGGCGCAATGGCTGCATTGGGGCGCGACGACCCAGGACATCATGGATGGCAGCTTGCTTCTGCGTCTGCGCCGAAGCGCTGATATCATCGATGGGCGGCTCACCCGCCTGATCGACACCCTGCTCGCCGCCGCCGAACGCGAGGCTGGGACAGCGATGGCGGGACGCACCCGCAGTCAGGTGGCGACGCCCATCAGCTTTGGCTTGCGTATCGCGCAATGGGCGCAACCGTTGATCGACCTGCACGAGATGCTGGATGAACTGCGCCCTCGGCTGTTCCGGGTGCAGTTCGGCGGCGCGTCCGGCGCGAATACCGCCGTGGCGCCACATGGGCCCGCGATTATCGTGGCCTTGGCGCGGGAGTTGGATATGAAGGCCGCGCCGCCTTGGCATACCAACCGGGTGGCGCTGATCGCCGCCATGGATTGGCATGCTCAGCTTGCCGGCGCCCTGGGAAAAATGGCCGGCGATTTGATGCTGATGGGCCGCTCCGAGATCCGCGAGGCCAAGGCGGGCAAGGGTGGCGGCTCCTCGACGATGCCGCAGAAAAGTAATCCGGTGACCGCCGAGGCGATCGGCACGTTGGCGCGCTATGCCTCGGGCCTGACCGCGCCGGCCCATTTCGGCGCCAGTCATCTGGAAGAACGCGACGGTGTGTCCTGGCCGTTGGAATGGCTGGTGCTGCCGCAGATCGTGGTCGCCGGGGCGGCGGCATTGCGTCACGCCCAGGATTTGGCGGAAACCATCGCGGCCGACCCGGATCAAATGCGCGCTGGGTTGGATCTTGGCGGCGGCGCGGCCATGGCCGAGGCCGCCAGCTTCGCGCTCGCCGCACATATGCAGCGCGCCGAAGCCCAGGCTCTGATGAAGCGCGTGGCTGTCGAGGCGGGCCAATCCGGAGAAAGTCTGGAGGCGGTTCTGAGACGTGAAAGCGATGCCCCGATCGATTGGGCGGAGGCGCTGGATCCGGTGCGCGCCGCCGAGCCGAGCCGGGAGGTCATCGCGATGATCACCGCGCGCTGGCGGGGTCGGTAGGCTTCGCACCCCCAGTTAACAGGCCCCGGTTCACGGGCGCGAGACAGCGATCAGGGATCGATCGAGCGCCACCCCTCGATGATCCGCCATCCATCACTGTCGAAGGCGAACCAATTGCCACCGCCGTTGCCGGGTTGGTCGAGCTGGCGGGAAATCGCCTCGCCCAACAGGTTCGCCATCAAAAGCGCGCCCACGGCGCCATGGGCGACGATCAAGATGGTTGAATCAACGGAGCTTTCTTGGAGGACATGCCGCATGGCGCCGACGATACGGCGTTGCTCATCGATGGCCCGCTCCCAGCCGCGGGCGCTTTTGTTCGGTTCCGCGAAAAATTGATCGGCCACGCACTCGAATTCCTCGCGGGGCAGATACCCGGCGCTGGAACGGTCATTCTCGCCGAGATCGGCGTGTTCCGCGTGGGAAAGCTCCAGATGGCCGGCGACCACGCGAGCGGTGTCCGCCGCCTTGCGCTCGGTACTCGCATGGATCGCGCCGATACTTTGAAAGCAAGGCCCCGGAAACGCTTGACGCAAGCGCGCGAGTCCGCGTTCGGATAGTGGCCAATCCGTGATCGTGACCGACGCGTCGATAACGACCTCCGGATGGGTCAGGAAGTGAACCCGGCGCAACGTGAGAGGCCCGTCGGGCTAACTACTCGGCGCCAGCTGGTACGATTAACGCGTCCACGGCGACCGCGCCGCTTTCCTTCACGATGAACGGATTGACGTCGATGCTGGAGAACCGATCGGCATTGGCGGCCGCGAAGACCGAGAGTTTGACCAGCGCGTCGGCCAGGGCGTCGATATCCGCTAGCGGCGTCCCACGCGCGCCGTGCAGCATCTTGATGCCCTTGATCTCATTGATCATCCGATGCGCCTCGTCGACCCCGAACGGCGCCAGGCGGAAGGTCACGTCTCCCAACACCTCCACGAACACACCACCTAGGCCGAACATCACCGCTGGCCCAAATACCGGATCGTTGATCACGCCGAGGACTGTCTCGACCCCGCCGGTGACCATTTCGGAGACAATGACGCCCTCGATGTTGGCATCCGGATGGTGGCTTTTGCCGGCGGCCATGATGGCATCGAAAGCGGCGGTCACCTCCTCGGCGCCATCAACACCAAGTTTTACGCCGCCGATCTCGGTTTTGTGCAGGATTTCGGGCGAGACGATCTTCATCGCGGTTGGGCCGCCGATGGATTTCCAGGCCGTGACTGCTTCGTCCGCCGTTGTCGCGAGGTGCGTGCCGGCCATCGGAATGCCTGCCGACGCGAGGATGTTTCGGGCCTCTGCCTCGCCGACGCTTCCCTCCGGCGCGCGTTTGGCGGTCGAGGGCAGCGCCGGTGGTGGGGCGCCGTGGCCACGCTCGAACGCCATGCCGAAATGGACCAGGGCGGCGGCGGCGCGCACCGCTCGGGCCGGGTCTTCCAGGATGGTATAGCCCTCGGCCTCATAATTACGGACGATATCTTCCGGCGCGACGATAGAGAGAATCATTGGCGCGTCAGCGTATTTTTGCCGAATGTCTCGCAATGTCTCGATCAACTGGTCCGAGAGCATCTTCGAGCCGGCGACCACGGTAAAGAATGCGACGACGGCATCGTAGCCGCCTTCGTCCATCATGCTTTCCATGAACTTCTTGATCAGGGTCAGGTCGTTCAGTGCCTGGGCGGTCACGTCGACCGGATTGCGTACGCCGGCGAAGGGGATCAACTCCTTCAGGTATTTTTGTTGATCCTCGGGCATCGGCGCGACGTTCAGGCCGCAAGCCTCGGCGGTGTCGGCCATCTGGACGCCGGCGCCGCCGGAGATCGTCAGCAGGCCGATCTTGTCGCCCTTGGGCATGGCGCCGGCCTGACAGGCGAGCGCGATATCCAGCAACTCCTCGATCGAGTCGACACGGAACACGCCATACTGCCGGAATAGGGCTTCATAAACCGCGTCCGATCCGGCCAGCGAGGCGGTGTGCGAGGCCGCGGCCTCGGCCCAGGCGCCGCTACGCCCCACCTTTTGGAAGATCACCGGCTTGTTGTTCTTATAGGCAAGCTCCAGCGCGTCCCTCAGGCCCGGACCGTTGCGCACGCCCTCGGCATAGACCGCGATGACTTTCACTTCATCGGATTGCGCGTAATAAGAGATGCATTCCGACAGCTCGACATCGGACTCGTTCCCGGTGGTCACCCAATAGGTGCAGCGGATGCCGCGTTTCGCCGCGACGGTATAGAGATGGCTGCCGAAGGCGCCGCTTTGACTAGCGATGGCGATCGGGCCGGGCTGAACCGGATATTGTTCGACACTGGTGGTGAAGGTCGCCAGCCAGCCGGTCTTGGCGTTGAAGACCCCGAGACAGTTGGGTCCCAGCAACCGGATGCCGGTACGATGCGAGATCTCCGTCAACTGCTCCTGCCAGGCCGCGCCGCGCTCGTCCTGTTCGGCGAAACCGGAGCTGAAGATAACGGCGGCGCCGACCCCCTTGGTCGCGCAATCCTCGATCGTTTGCACGACGACCTCGGCCGGCACCGCGACGACGACCGCGTCAACCGGGCCGGGAACATCGAGGATCGACTTGTAGGCTTTCACCCCTTGCACGGTCTCACGATTGACGTTCACTGGGTATACAGGACCTTCGAAAGCTCCATTGAGCAAGTAGTAGAGGGGCCGCCCACCGATCCGCGTGTGGTTGTCCGAAGCGCCGATGATGGCGACGGATTTCGGGTCCAACAGCTTGGAGATCGGGCGCCTGACGACGGGTGACTGGGCGTTCATGAGTTCTTGCCTAATTAAAATGGAGGAGGCCTCGGGTATCAGACTGTCGCGATAGGTGAGGGCGGAGAGCCCACAGCACCGGGTAGCCGAAGCGGCGGCGCGGTCAACAGGAAGCGATGTAGGCCTTGCTCGCGGAGCCAGTCACGCAGTGCCGTCAGATAGAACATTTCGCCGATATGAATGCCGAGCTTAAAGATGCATAGCTCATGCAGCGGGAGCATCGGCACCGGGCCACTGCCGGTGGGCAGGGGAACCGCAGTGTCCTCAATCCCGTAATTATCGGCGATCATTACTGCGACGCCGGTATCCCTGATCCAGTCGTGCAGTTTTGGATCACGGCCGTCGAGACAGGCATAGGTGTTGTGCAGATCGTGTTCGTTTGGGCTTTTGGCCATGTCCATAAGGCCCTGGGCGTAACCGGTATGGAAGCAGACCATATCGCCTTCCTCCACTTCGATCCCATCCTCCTTCATGATCTCGGCCAATTCGTCGTAACTGACCTGAACCCGTGCCTTACCATGACGTTTTTCAAGGTCGATTAAAACGCCGCGCCCCTGGACGCAGGCCTCGGCCATGTTCTCGATACCCAACGCCTTGGCGTTCGACCCCTCGAAGCGCGTGAACTCGTCGCCTTCTTGGTTATCCGCCGGGCTGATGATATGCTCGCCGCCGCGCCAGCCGTTGTAATAGACGACTTCGGGCTGGCCATCGCCGTCGGCGTCAAACCAGCCACCGACATGGCACAGGCTGTCCCATTGGGTGGAATATTGCAGGCAGATCAGCGCTGCGTCGTCACAGACCACGTCGGTGAGCCGGGGGTCGCTGATGTGCAGTGGCAGATTGAAATTGGCGAGACCGCCACGCTGGGTGGTGAAGAGCCGAGGCGGAAAGCGTCGGGCGTTAAGCAACCGTCCTCCTGGGTAGTCCAGTGGGAGCGAAAGGCAGAACCGCTTGCCGGTTTTGACTTCCTTTACCGCGCGGACCACGCGTTCCGGTGTCAAAAGATTAACGCGACCGATTTGATCGTCTGGACCAAACTCACCCCAATTCGACCCTTCAGGCCGGTTAACCCAACGATTGGCCATCGTTTCTCTCCCAAGAACGTCCGCGCGGATGCGCCTGAAAAGGGCGTTGGCGACCGTTTACCAGTCTTTCACCATACGGCTATTTATTCGGACCAGATTGTCTGGTCTCGCCGTCGCCATGACAAGACGCTATTATCGGCTTCCCACCCTGGGTGCGCATTCCCACGCTAAATATCGAGTTGGAGATAAGCGTTTTGTCCGAATCCAAGGCAGGCGGGATGCGCCCCGCGGCGGGAATAGCCGTGATGGTGGCTGGAATGGTCATTCTGGCGAGTACCGACGCGGTCTCGAAACAACTCACCCTGAGTTTTGCGGTGATTCAAATTCTCTGGATACGGTTTGTGGTATTCGCCGGCGTCGGGACTTTTTTGGCGCTTCGTAAGAATGGACTTCAGGGGCTTCGCACCAAGCGTCCGGTGGCTCAGGTGGCGCGGGCCTTTATCCTGAACCTGGCGAACTTCATCTTTGTTTATTCCCTAAGCCAGATGCCGATGGCGGATGCGCATTCGATCATGGCGATCGCGCCGCTGATTATCACCGCCGCCTCGGTCCCGTTGTTGGGGGAATCGGTGGGGATTCGGCGTTGGCTGGCGATCGCGGTGGCTTTTGGTGGCATGATGATCATTCTGCGACCGGGGACCGGCGTTTTCGATCCGGTATCACTGATAACCTTGGCTGGCGCCTTTTGTTTCGCCAGTTACACGATTCTGACCAAGGTGATCAGCCGGGACGACAGCCACGAGACCACGCTTTTCTACACCGGTGTCATTGGGTTCCTGATGATGAGCGTGCTGGTGACGTCGGATTGGATCGAGCCGACCACCGAGCAGTGGTTTTGGCTTGTCGTGGCGGGCGTGGGCGGCACCTTGGCGCATGTCTGTATCATTATCGCCCTGCACATGGCGCCGGCCAGCACCTTGCAGCCGTTCAACTACACAATGCTGGTCTGGGCAACTGTTTTGGGTTTCCTTATTTTCGGAGACCTGCCGGATACCTGGACGGTGGTAGGCGCGTTGGTGATTGTCGCCAGCGGGCTTTACTCATGGCATAGAGAGCGATTGGCGAGTGGGAGTTAGTCCAGTCCGGGCGATTCCCCCGCCAACATCCCCTCGATCACCCGCTGCACCGACAGCGCATCGCGGGCCGAGGGCAGGAGATGCGCCTCGCCGTTAAGCCAGAGCGCGACATTGTCCAATTGCCGTTGCAGCGTCGTGACCCGGGGATCGGCGTCGGGAGCCAGCGCGTCCCTCCACGCGCTGCCATCGCTGATCGCGAGCAAGTTGAAGTCACTGATGCGCCGGCTTGCTCTGGAACCCCAAACGGTGACTTCCTGGCGATCCGGGCCGATGCCGCCACAGGAGCCAAAAATGTTCACCGGAATGCCGGAGCAATCCAGCCGGGCCACTAGGTGGGTCTCGCAGAGTGCTGGATCGGCGGGGTAGCTCGGCTTGGAGAACTTGATTCGCGCCGGGCCGAACAGGCGCTCGGTCACGAAGATGAAATGCGAGATCACTTCGCGCACATAACCGCCGGCATCGCGGAAGCGCAGCCAATCCGCCTCGACCTGCCAGACCCTGGGCCATTGCTGATATTGCACGATGATGTCCACGCCTTGGACATCGCCGAGAGCGCCATCGTCCAGCGCGCCCTGGGTAAGCGCCAGCGCCTCACAGGAAGCTTGGACGAAATTGACGACATTGGGCGTCCCCGCCGCCTCCAGCCGTTTCACCAGATCCTCGCTTTCAGTGATATCCACGCCCAGCGGCTTTTCGGTATAGACCGCGACGCCGGCCTCTATCGCCATCAGGGCGTAGTGTTTGTGCCACTCCGGCGGGCAGGCGATATAGACGAGATCGGCGATCGACTTGTCGATCAGCGCGGCGGGATCGTCGAAGGTTGGCGCCGACGGAAATTCCGCACTCGCCTTGGACACGGAGCCATCGGAAGGATCCCACATTCCGGCGATCTCGAAGCTTGGGTGCCGCTCGAGATTGGCCAGCATGCGCCGCCCCATGATGCCGAGGCCGATGATGGCGGCTCTATGTTGGGACATGGTTCAATCCTGCCTATTGTTTGCCAAGATAGTTGGTCACTGTCGTCTGTCGAGTTCCGACGCAACAAGCACGGACAAGGCGTCCACGTCGACAGTCTGATGGTCTTGGTTGCTGCGTTGCCGTTGGTTCTCCGGAACGCGATTGAATACCCGATACCGTTGACCCAACGAGCGTGAAATGCCAAACGGAACGAAGTCGTTTCTGGGATGGTCGATCTCTATCACTGTGGCCGATCGCGGGGCGAACAGGTTGTTGAACGCTCCGGACCCGTGCGGCGTGACGATCATTTCGGCATTCGCGAACATCGCCACCGACGTCTCGATATCCAATGTCCCGAGTTTGTGGGCTTCAAACCCGAACTCGGAAAGTCGGTCCGTTAATGTGCTTTCATTGGAAACCCGGCGCACCGTCGCATCGTCTCTGGAGATGTAGATGCGACGTGGTTTGTCGCCGCCATAGCGATCGGCAATGACGTCATTGAAGGAATTTGTATAGATCGGGTCGACGAGGCACCGGAGATTACGTGGACGTCCGCCAATTTCGTAAATGGGATCACGGGCCAACACCCTGGAAACCACTAGGGCATTGCGCAATTCTGTTCCCTGGGAAAAAGGAACTTCGATAAACTGGCTGGGTTTCACGCCCGCCAAGCCGAGCAAAAATCGTCGGCGGTCATCCAACGTGTCAGGAACCAGCATTGGAAACCCGTCGCCCAATACTTCCCGCGCATGGTGCGCGCCGACGACGCAATCCAAGATGAAAAGGCCGTAACCGCCAGAGGATAACGTTTTGACTACCTGCTCTGAAATCACCTGACCGGATGGTGTGTAAGCGATCGTCACGCGGCTATCGGAAACTGTCTTGGCGACGGCTCCAAACGCATTGATCCTTGGTGATTGCGGCTCGTCGATCGGGTGAGGCAGGACAACAAGGTTGTTGGTGGGGTCCAGGAGACCGGGATACTTCGGGGCGGCAATGACGTTCCCAAGCTTCGCAATATACGCGTGAAGCATCAATTCGATTGGGTGAGTTCGCCCACCGGCTCGGATAACCGAACCGGTTTGATGCACCATCTCCTTGAGATGGGGGTAATGAAAAGGCGTGATGACTTCTACGGTCGCGCGCGCCATCGGTCTAACCATCGTGGTGGTATCCTGGCCTATTCAACGCGATGATTGGCGCCTCTCAATACCCAATGGCGCAACCATCCTTACGTGGATCGGAGCCGCCAGTAAGAGTGCCGTTCTCATGATCGATCCAAACACATTGGCTGCCACCCAGTGGTGATTCCATGTGTTCCAGTACATGGCCCCGCCTTTCAAGTTTCGCGTAGGTTTCTGGCTCGAAATGGTCCTCGACCTGGAGCACGCCTTCATAGGCGAAGCTTCGGGGCGCATCCATGGCTTCTTGAACGTCCATCCCTCGGTCCAGAACATGGCTTAAGAAGCTACCATGGCCGACGGACTGATATTGCCCTCCCATCACTCCGAACGGCGCGACGGCCCTGCCATTCCGCATCACCATGCCTGGAATGATCGTGTGCATTGGCCGCTTGCCACCCTCGATGCGGTTGACGTGATCGGCGTCCATGCGAAAGGATGATCCGCGATTCTGCAACATGATGCCGGATTTCGGCGCCAGGATCCCGGACCCGAAGCCCGCGAATAAGGAGTTGATGAAGGATATCGCGTTGCCGTCCCGATCGACACAACACAGATAGGTCGTGTCTGTGTGGGCTGGGAAGTCGGAATTATGAAAATTGCCGGCCTTCGCGGGGTCGATCATCGTGTCGAGCGCCGCCGCGTGCGCTTCGGACAACAACCAGTCCACGGGGATATCAACGAATCCTGGGTCGGTGATATGCCGGTTGCGTTGATTATATGCGAGCTTGCCCGCCTCGGCCATCAGGTGAACGCGGTCCGCTTCGGATAATGAGTCGACGTCGTGACGCGACAGAATGTTCATGATCATCAGGGCGCAAATGCCCTGGCCGTTCGGCGGGCATTCATGGACCTGGTGGTCGTTATAGGTCGTCTCGATCGGATCGACGAACTCGGCTTCGGCATTGGCGAAGTCGTCCAGGGTGTGGAGACCGCCCAATGCGCGTAGGCGCTCGACAATATCCTCGGCGACTTCCCCCAGATAGAAGCCATCACGGCCCTCGCGTCCGATCTTTCGCAATGTCTCGGCCAGGCGAGGCTGCTTGAAGATACTTCCAATCGCTGGTGCCTTGCCACCAATGGTCATGTGCTCTTTGGAAACTGGATCAGCCATCAGTTTCGGGATCAGACCCGCCCAATCCCTGCCGACACGATGGGCGACGGGATAACCGTTTTCGGCGTATCTGGCGGCGGGGGCGAGAAGTTCGTCCATGGCCTTGGTGCCATGCTTAACGTTCAGTTTGGTCCAGGCCGCGATCGCGCCGGGTATCGTGACCGCGTGCGGGCTCTGCACGGCGATCTCCTCGATGCCGCAATCGCGCAGGGCGTCAACGCTTGCGGCTTGGGGCGCGCGACCGGATCCGTTCATTGCGATCGGTTTGGCCGCGCCTTTAGGCGCGTAGAGAACGAAGCAATCGCCGCCGATTCCGGTCATCGCGGGCTCGACCACGCACAGGGTCGCGCAAGCGGCGATCGCCGCGTCGACGGCGTTGCCACCGGATTTCAATATGTCGACGCCAACCTGACTGGCCAGAGGATGGCTGGTGGCGATCATAGCCTCGGGAGCGACTACGGGAGAGCGGCCTGGCCGCTGCAGATTACGCATGGGTTAACTCCTGAACAGAGCGAAATTCTAGGTTTATTGATAAGCCCGACGGTGAGCAAGTTCATAAAGTACCATATTAGATACCGCAAATTTTCGAAATTGGTCTACCATCGACCGCTTCAGACGTAGATTTGGCCCTGGACTGCTTGAAGATCGATTTGAATCCAAATTTCCGAAGAGCCAACCCGACTTTGTCGTCGTGGGACAGGGGCAGTCAATACAAACCACGAGGCGAAACGGCGCGTTTCTTCGTGCTTGGGCAGATGTTTCTGGAGTATGCGGCGCCCGCCCGGCCCTCGATGATTGCGTCGAACGAGATGACGAAATTGAAAACGCTTCCCTTTTCAAGATTATTCTAAGTCAGGCCCGCAAGGGCGAGATACGCCGAGACGTTGCAGTTGAGCGCATGGCTGCCTCGGACCAAAGAGGCCCGCTTGCCCCTCAAATCCGTGATGGTCTTGATGCTCGCGTCCTTGGCGGTGGCAAGTGACAGGCTAAAAGTGCCGAGATTCGCCATGATCAGACCAACTGGTTGCGGTTTCCAATCCTTGGCGGCGAATTTCAAAACACCTTCCTCTGCAAAATATGACCTAATACCACAAGGGGTAGACTCGGCCTCTTCGTCGCGCAGGGCCACCATGCGGGAGAAATCAGTGTTACTGAGAACGACGCCAATTTCGGTAACGAAATGCTTTTCCAGCATTTCGTCGATCGCCATAGTCTGGGCATTCCTGGAGGAGGTTGTTCCATTGGAGGTCTGCGTGGTTTTTTCGAAAATTCGGTGGCCTTCCTGGCACGGGTGAGCACGAATGCCGGGCGCGCTCGTCCTGCGACCAAGACCTATTTCAGCGATTTTATCCAAGGGTTCCTTTTGTCCACGGGGCGCTGATTTTTCCAGCGCCGGAAGCTTTCGGAGCTTTGTATGCCTGCGTCCCGTCAAGTAAGAAAACTG
>JAPKDN010000030.1 GCA_028822575.1 Alphaproteobacteria bacterium
GGTCGACACACCACCCCATCGGGAGCGCTGCCATACCGTAAACTATCAGACCCGTTGACATCGCCCCCGACACAGTCGCCCGGCTCCAGCCGAACTCCTCGACCAGGAACGGATAGAAAATTGTGAAAGAAAAGAAAGTCCCGTAGCCGGCAAGACCGATGACTAGACAGGCCGCTGCAATTATCCAACAATAATGCATCAGGTGGCGAACCCTAGAGAAGCTAACCTGCTGGATTTACACATGTGGGTGAACCAAACTAGTGGGTAATGACAGTCAACGAAAACTAACTGAACCATGTGCCTCTATCGTGCCCAGGTAAAACAACTTTAAGACACGGTTCACGACTACCTCATCGTGAAAGACCATCCTTTGGTCCAAAATATGTCGACGCATCTTCTGTTATCGCCGGAACCACGGATACTGCCGGCAAGGATCTATCCGGCCTCTGATCAACTTGCTCAAGCATCGCGGATCAGCGAGCCGAATGCGACCGACATACTCGCAACCCTTATTGGCGGAGGCGACCGTGTCCACTGAAGCTAGTCTTGCAGTCTAGCGAATTTAGGCTCGAATTTCTTGAACGACTCCGCCTACCTGGCGATCCTCGGTACGCACCGCTAATTCCGCTCAAACAGCGTAGCTTGCGGCTTCCTGATGACCAGCCCGAACACGGACTATCCGACGCACGACCACGAAGCAGAAGAAATCTACATGGTTCTGGTGGGCACAGCCAACTGGACGAAACCCTGTGAAGGTTATCTCACTCGGCCGCCAGGCTCGGTCATCCATCACCCAAGCCAATTCCTCTTCCCGGTAAAAGCTTGCGCAGAGACACTGCTGGTGCTCTGTCTCTGGCATAGCAGGGATTTGGCCGGGAAGTGGCAGATTGGGGGCGGTTGATTCTCCCGTTGTTACAGACTTCACTACAAAGCAATACAGATCAGAGCGCATTTCCTGGTTTTGGAAAGAGGAATGTCGGCAAAGTGTTACCCCCCATGGTCCGGTGCGCATCGCTTCGAATTTTATCACCCAGCGTCGGGCCATTCGTGTCCGGTTAAAAACCTCTAAAGCCGTCACCACAAATTTATCCAGCTCACCGACAAAAGTCGCAGCACACGCTGGAAACCGCAGCGTGTGAAAAGTACAGGAGCACTTTCGGAGCTTTTCTTGGTGATCGACTAACCGTCGCGATCAAACGGTTAAGACTTGGACCCCGGCTTTCGTTGGGGGGGCGGACAAGTTCCACGACAAGATGACAATCCTTCCACCCTCTATCGCGCGTGTCTCACGCCCCGTCGAACAGCACCACCCACTCTTCCTCACTATAGATCGTCAGCCCCAGTGCCTCGGCCTTTTTGGCTTTGGAGCCGGCGTCGGCGCCGACCACCACGTAATCCGTCTTCTTGGAGACCGAGCCCACGACCTTGGCGCCCAGGCTCTCAGCCCGGACTTTGGCCTCTGAGCGACCCATGGTAACAAGCGTTCCGGTGAAAACTACGGTCTTACCAGCGACCGAACTGTCGGCGGCAACCGGCGCCTCGAACGGCTGTATGTTCAACTCACCTTCCAGATCGGCGACGATTGCACGGGTCTGTTCATTAGCAAAGAAGTTGATCAGGTCCTTGGCCACCAAGGTGCCGATCTGATCGATATTCAACAGATCAGCGAGCGTGTCATTGGGCACCTCTGCACCATCCTCGCCAAAAACTGGCGCTTCCCCGGCTTTCAGCATCGCCGCGCGCCAAGCATCCAGAGTGCCATAATTGATCGCCATCAATCGTGCAGTCGCCTGGCCAACTTGGCGAATTCCGAGCGCATAGATCGCCTTATCTAGACCAATAGAGCGCCGCTCCTCGATCGCGGCCAGGAGATTGTCAACGGATTTATCGCCCCAGCCGGGGCGCTTTTTCAGACTCGATAAATGCGATTTTAGGCGGAAGATGTCGCCAGGCTGGGTTATCAGCTTGTCTTCCCAGAACGCCTGGATCTGTTTTTCACCCAACCCCTCGATATCAAACGCATCGCGGGAGACGAAATGCTTCAACCGCTCCACCGCCTGGAACGGACAGGACAGTCCGTCGGAGCAGCGGCGCACCACCTCGCCCTCCTCGCGCGTCACCGGTGTTTTCAGCGGACAAGGGCAGCTTGTGGGAAATTCATAGGGAACGCTGTGATTGGGGCGCTTGGCCTCGACCACACGCACCACCTGGGGGATCACGTCGCCGGCGCGCTGGATCACTACGGTGTCGCCGACCCGTACGCCCTTGCGTTGGACCTCGTCCTCGTTATGCAGGGTGGCGTTGGAGACCACAACACCACCCACCGTAACAGGCTCCAGCCGCGCCACTGGGGTCAGCGCACCGGTGCGGCCAACCTGGATATCGATGGCCTTTAGGACGGTCTCAGCCTGTGCGGCTGGAAACTTATGCGCGATCGCCCAGCGCGGCGCCCGACTGACCATACCGAGGCGGTCCTGCCAGTCGAGGCGGTTCACCTTGTAAACCACACCATCAATGTCATAAGGCAGGCTGGCACGCTGTTCGCCAATATCATAGTAACAGGCTAGAACCTCTTCGACCGTCGCACAAAGCCGGGTGAGCGGGTTAGTCTGAAAGCCCCAGGCCTGCAACATCTCCAGAAAACCGAATTGAGTGGTAGACGGCCGCTCCGAAACCTCGCCCCAGCTATAGGCGAAGAACCGCAGCGTGCGCTTGGCGGTGATCGAGCTGTCGAGTTGACGGAGTGACCCGGCGGCGGCGTTTCGTGGGTTGGCGAAGACCTTGGCGCCAGCTTCCTCCTGTGCCCAGTTCAGGGCTTGGAAGTCATCCTTACGCATATACACCTCGCCCCGGACCTCCAGGACAGCCGGCGCTCCCTCCAGGAGGTTGGGGATATCGGCAATGGTGCGCAGGTTACGGGTGATATCCTCGCCAATCTCCCCGTCGCCACGGGTCGCACCTTGAACGAAGCGGCCCTTCTCATATCGAAGCGCTGCCGACAGACCATCGATCTTGGGTTCCGCCACCAGACTCATGCCCTCTTCTTCGCTCAAAGAGAGGAAACGCCGGACCCGGGTCGCGAACTCGCGCACGCCCTCGCCGTCGAAAGCATTGGAAAGCGAGCGCATCGGCCGGCTGTGCGTGACCTTGGCAAACCCATTCGCCGGCGGCGCGCCAACGCTCATCGATGGCGCCAGTGTCTTGGCGATGCTTGGAAAGCATGAGGCGATCGCCTCAAACCGGCGGTGCAACGCATCATAGTCGCCGTCAGAGATCTCCGGGTCGTCCTGGCCGTGATAACACTCGTCATGATGTGCTATCTCACCTGCCAACCGAGCCAATTCGATCTCCGCTTCGAAAATATTCACTTTGTCTGGGGATTTTTTGTCCAGATCAACGTTCATCTCACGCTCCGGAAGAGTGCATCAAAAGGCTCGCGGCTGCAGCCCTAGCCTCGTCAGTAACCATCTCACCGGACAACATTCGAGCGATCTCTTCCTGTCGTTCCCCAGAATCGAGCGCTGTCGCCGTCGTCGCAAGCCGCTCTCCAGTCCCAGATTTGGCGATCTGCCAATGCGCGCTGCCCATGGCCGCCACTTGCGGGGAATGGGTCACAACGAGAACTTGCAATCGAGTGCCTAGCTTCTGCAAACGTTCCCCTACCGCCGCCGCGACCGCGCCGCCGACGCCGGCATCTACTTCATCAAAAATCAGTGTTGGCAATGGGTTAGCGGCAGACAAGGCGACTCTAAGAGCCAAAAGAAACCGTGAAAGCTCTCCACCAGACGCAATCCGGTTGAGCGCACCAAAGGGCGTGCCCGGATTAGTCGCAACCTGAAAAGCGATACGGTCAATGCCGTGCTCCGACCAATGTGCGTCATCCAAGGTATCGAGCAAGGTTGTAAAACGGGCCTTTTCCAACCGAAGCGGCGGCAATTCGGTCATGACCGACGCGTCGAGACGTCCGCCCGCCTCGACCCGGCTCACGGACAGTGCGCGCGCGGCCTCGTAGTACTCAGCCCGCGCGGCGACCATTGCCTCTCCAAGAACCGTCACCGTGTCACCGCCCGCGTCAACCGCCTCCAGCCTCGCGGCAAGCTTGGTATGCAGATCAGTGAGCTTAGTCGGCTCCAACCCATGCTTACGAGCGACCGCCCGAAGCGCATGCAACCGGTCATCAACTTTCTCGAGACGCGCCGAATCAGCCTCGATGTTCGTTGCGAGCCCCGAGAGGATGGCATCCACCTCGCGCAGTTCAGCCGACGCTCGATCGAGGGCCGACAAGGCACCCGCGAGGTGACTGCCAGCCCGATCTTCCAAGCGTTCCAGCATGCGCTGCGCTACAGCGACCTTGACCTCCGCCCCCTCATCGCCAGAAATTGCCTCCAGTGCTTGGCCCATCCCCTCAATGACCAGACTCGCATTGGCCAGTATGAGCCGTAGGTCGACGAGCTCCGCCTCCTCGCCGGCTAGCGGCTCCAACTGGTTCAGTTCAACCACCGCATGGCGAAGATACTCTTCTTGTTCACGCGCCTGCTCGATATCCCGCGTTGCTTTTTCATGCGCAAGCCGCGCCTCCGTCCAAGCCGTAAAGGCCACAGCGGTTTTTCGAACAAGGGAGGCATGCTTGGCGAAATCATCAAGGAACTGACGGTGGGTCGCAGGATCCAGCAGCCCGTGAGCATCGAACTGCCCTTGGATCTCTACCAACGCATCACCCAACCGGCGCAAGGTTCCGACGCTGACGGGTTGGTCATCAACGAAGGCGCGGCTGCGGCCATCAGCGGTTACCACGCGGCGAAGCAACAATATCCCGTCACGCACCGCCTCGACGCTCAACCCGAGGCGATCGAGAACGTCTCGCACTGGACCAAGGTCTTGAAATTCAAAGGTCGCGGTAACCGTCGCCTGAGACGCGCCATGCCGCACCAAACCACTATCGGCGCGAGCACCGATCGCTAGACCGAGCGCGTCGAGCAGGATCGACTTGCCTGCTCCGGTCTCGCCGGTCAAGACCGACAAGCCGCTCTTGAACGGCAGATCAAGCCGGTCGATAAGAACTATGTCACGAATCGACAGCGCGCTGAGCATGGCGAGGTCAGAAGATCCACAGTCCAAGGCCAAGCAATCCATCGCCTTCGGCCTCGGCGCTGTGTGGGCGGCCGGTTTTCAACAGGGCATAGCTATCCTGGTACCAATCGCTTCCAGGATAGTTGTGGCCAAGAACGGCGGCGGTCTTCTCGGCCTCATCTTTCAATCCAAGCGCAAGGTAAGACGCTGTCAATCTGTGCAGCGCTTCAGGAACCTGATCGGTAGTATCATAGTCATGCAGCACCCTGCGAAATCGGTTGATCGCCGCCAGATGCTGACCGCGCGTCAAATAAAATCGGCCGATTTCCATCTCCTTGCCGGCGAGATGGTTCCGCGCCAGATCAACCTTCAAGCGCACATCGCGGGCATATTTGCTTCTCGGGAAACGCTTGATCACTTCATCGAACGTATCCAGGGAGTCGCGTGTCAGTTTTTGATCCCTGCCGACATCAACGATCTGTTCATAGAAGGAGAGGCCTTTCAGGTAGTAGGCATAGTCTACATTGGGATGGCTGGGGTTCAGTTGGATAAAACGGTCTAATGCGCCAACGGCGTCATCATACTGGTTACTCTGATAAAGCGAATAAGCCGCCATCAACTGTGCCTGGGTCGCCCAAACCGAGTAGGGGTGTTGACGCTCGACCTCGTCAAACAAGGGCGCGGCGGCGCGGAAATTTCCACCGGCGGCGGAGTCCACGGCCTGATTGTAGAGGTCCTCGACGGCACGCTCTACATATTCGGGCTCTATCTCCTTGCTCTTGAACGTATCGCAACCGGCGCTCACCAATAGCGCGGAGCTGGCAAAAATCACAAAGAGGGGCCGGGCGAAAGTCTGACGCATGGGTGTCGATTCTTGAGTTAATGGACGACGATCTAGGATACGGCTTCCATGGGTCCGCGCCAAGCCCGAGTTCGTCGATTTCTTAGCCCAGGCCCGGATCAAAGAGTCTCATTAAAAAAACTTGAATCTTCTTCCAGGCGTCTTTCGACTAGGTCTCGCGATATCGTTCCAGATTTTTGTCATCCTGAAAACCATTGCCGGCCCCGTCATATCGATGAAACGCACGCGGCACTCTGGCATGAGACAACGCCACGTCCAGATCGTCGACATCTACGGGCGACGGATTCTGGTCCTCATTTCCAAAACTCCGAGAACCGAGCAACCCATCCCATTTACCAGCTCGATCGGCGGCGTTGCCTCATCAACGAACAACATCTTGATACGCCCAACATAGAGCGTCACCAGCGCATTAAATTTAGGATTGTGAAAGGCCTCCCGAGCCAGGAAACCCAGCCGCCCTAGCAAAACCCTATAATGCCGACCCGATCGCGTTGACATCGGGCCGTCCGACCAAGAGATCAAACGTCCCTGCCGGATCCGCGACCGCTCAATCGTCTCCAATTCCCCCGCGTTTGAACGAAATACCCGCCTTGGCCAGCCACCGGTGAAACACCCAGGACATGGCGACTGCGTATCCAGCCTTGGCCAACGGGTCCCCAACTCCGATCTGCCAAGGATCCTTCTCCAACCCCACATGAGAAACCGGGATCTGTTGACATGCGATCTGGGCCGGGTGCGGCCCCTAGCCTTCGGGCAGAAACACCAGCACTTCCATGTCGCCGTCAAGGAGCGTGAGATTGTATGTTCGAACAGATGCTTGCTCCGGCATGGGCGTGATCTTCACGCGAGAGGTTGCTGTTCAGGTTCCCGTCGAAACCAGTTTATCAATGGGGTCTGGCGCCTTGCCGTTCGCAATGACGCCGGGCCTGATCGAAAACAAACTGGACACCTACCCCCTGATCGAGCCACGATCACGCAGCCTCGAGACCGCGGCCGCATCCATCCCCAGCCATTCGACAAGCACCGCCTCAGTATCACCGCCGACATCAGGCTCGAGCCTGATCATTGGCTCAGGGCTGCCGTGAAAGCGCAGAGGACTGGTCGGCAGGACCACGTCACCCATGGTCGGGTGGCTCACGTTTTGCAGCATTCCACGTTCGTGCATATGCAGATCGGCGGTAACCTCCACCAGCCCGCGTACTGGCGCCGCGGGGACCCGGTTCGCGCGCAGGATATCCGCCGCTTCCGCCTTGTTCAGGCCAATGGTCCAAGCCTCGACAACCGCATCGACCGCAGCGTCGTTGCGGCCACGCAGCGCCTGCGAGGCGAAACGCGGATCATCCTTCAGATCTTCGCGCCCCATGACCTTCAACAAGCTTTGCCAATGTGCCTCCTGGACGCAAATTATTGCGATATGTCCCTCATCAAAGGTCGAATAAACATTATAAGGCGCCGAGCCTTGGGTCGGGTGTTTGTTGCCGCGGCGGGGAGGTTGGACTCCATCGTTCATGTGCATGCTCGCGACATTCGAGGTCAGCACCGGGTAGATCGCCTCCTGCATCGCCACCTCGACCAGACGGCCTCGTCCGGTCACAGAGCGTTCGAACAACGCGGTCATGATCCCCGCATAGAGATGCACGCCACCAACGAAGTCGCAGATCGCCGGGCCGGCCTTGAGCGGCGGACCGTCATCGGGACCATTGACGCTCATTACCCCACCAACCGCCTGCACCGTTAGATCCATAGCCAGATTGTCCCGCGAGGGGCCAGACAGGCCATAGCCCGAACTGGAGGCATAGACGAGACGCGGGTTGACCTCCATCAGAACGTCGGCACCAAGTCCCAGACGCTCCATCGCGCCGGGCGCGAAGTTCTCCAGCAACACGTCGGCCTGAAGCACCAGGTCGATCAGCAAGGCCTTGCCGTCAGCCTGTTTCAAATCAATTGAGAGGCCCCGTTTGTTCGAATTGAGCATGGCGAAGGACAAAGGCACCGAGCCGCCGCCACGCTGACGCAAGACCTCGCCCTGGAGCGGTTCCACCTTGACCACGTCGGCGCCGGCATGAGCGAGCAAGAAGCCCGCATAAGGCCCGTTATAGATCTGCCCTAGATCGAGGACCTTGACGCCCTCGAGCGGCCAGCGCGCTTCCAGGTTACTCATCCCAGGATCCTAGCGTAACGAGCTACCGATGATATCACGGGCAATAACATGTTTTTGCACCTCGCTCGGCCCTTCGCCGATCCGGCGGATCCGCATCTCTCGGAACCAGCGTTCCAGCGGAAGATCCTTGGCGACGCCAAGACCGCCATGGATCTGCATCGAACGGTCGACGACCTTGAAGCCATTCTCTGAGCAAACCAGCTTGGCGATCGCGGATTCCGTTCGATAGGCCTCCCCCCGGTCGCATTTCGCAGCGGCATCAAGCACCAAAAGACGCGCTGCCCGAATTTCAATTTCGTTCTCCACCAACATCCACTGAATGCCCTGGCGGGATGACAAGGGTGCGCCAAAAGTCTCACGGATTTTCGAATATTCCGTCGCCATCTCATGCGCTTTGATCGCCGGGCCAAGGCATTCGGCGGCATAGGGCACGCGCTGGCGGGCGAGGCGGTCATTGGCGATGGCGAAACCACCGCCTTCCTCGCCCAGCATGTTCTCATGCGGGACCCGAAGGTCTTCCATCTGAATCTCGGTGGCGTATTTCGCCGAGCGCAGGGTGTGCACGATCCGTGCAACCCTGAAGCCTGGCCAATCCGTTTCGACGATGAAGGCGGATACGCCGGAGCGGCCCGGGCCACCGGTGCGCGCGAAGACCAATCCGTAATCCGCCCGATCGGCGCCACTGATCCAGAGCTTGGAACCGTTCAAGACCCAACTGTCGCCATCGCGCACAGCACGGGTCTGGATGGCGCGGGCTGGATCGCTTCCGCCAGAGGGTTCGGACAGGCCGAAAAACACCCGCTTCTCGCCACGCAGCATTGGATAGAGATATTTTTTCTTCTGATGCTCCGTCGCCTCGAACAGCTGCGCCTGCCGCGCGCCGCCGAAAGCGCCATAACAGGGCGTATACAACCCACCGCGATGTTGAGAGCACTCGATCGCGATCAGCACCCTTGTGACCATATCGATCTCTGGGCCACCATATTCAGGCGGCGTATCGAGACCATAGAGGCCCATTTTCTTAGTTTTTGCAACTAGTCCCGCCAGAATTTCTGGCTCTAACTCATCGGCGTCCGGGTCCATGTTCTCTTCAAGCGGCAGGATCTCCTGGCGCACGAAGCGGCGGACCATGTCGACGATCATCCTCTGTTCTTCGGTGAACGCGAAATCCATGGTGCCTGTCCTCTGGTTATCTAAACATCTTTTCGAGACCCGGTTGACGGGAGGCGCGATCGGGTCTGGCTCTGATCACGTAGGTCGTTCTCAACCGGGTCCACCACCCGGCCGGAGCCGACCGAGCATTCTTGGGTCGATGTCTGTATTGGCCTCGGGCAAACGCCCGTAATCAAACTGAAAAGCCTCCAGCAACTCAGCGTGCCGTGTCCGATAGGCCCTGTTGACCTCGAATCGGACTTTGGTCACACCAGCGGGTGGGGCGCCCAGAGCCTTGGCGATCTCCCCCTTGAGGCCAAATTTAGTGCGCCCACCGGCAACACCAATATATAGAATTTCGTCGGCGCCGTTGGCCAATTGATAAACCCCTAGATGTCCGGTCACCCGCAACAAATTCTCTGCCGTCAGATCCCGCCAGGGCTTGTCGAGACGTACCGCCATTTTTTCCTCCCTCAGGTACCGGTAAAGACCGGCGCGCGTTTCTCGAGCCTAGCGGTGATGCCTTCCTTGGCGTCATTGCTGCCCCGGGCCTCGCTTACTAACGCGTCGACATCAACATGCTCGATGCCATCACGGAACGCCAACTCGCGGACAATAACCGCCTTCATGGCGCGCAAGGAGAGCGGCGCGTTGGCAGCCAGCCGGTCGATGATTTTTTGAGCCTCCGCGTCAAGCTGGTCCTCGGGCACGGCCCGGCAGATTACTCCATGATTAGCCATCCAGGGCGCGGGCATCGGATCACCCAGCATCAAAATTTCGCGGGTAGCGACCGGCCCCGCCACCTCCATCAGTTTCTTGGTGAGGAACCAAGTTGGCGCCAACCCGATCTGAGCCAAGGACATGCCAAAGCGCGCGGTATCGGCAGCGACCACGAACTCGCAATGCAGCGCAATCTCACAGCCGCCGGCTATGGCTGCGCCCTGAACAACCGCGACGGTGGGCAGCGGATTTATCTCAATGGCGTGAAATACTTTCTCCACTGGGCTTTGGTTGCCAGTAGAGGGTTTTTTCAGCCGCTCCGCTAGATCGACGCCAGCGCAGAAGGACGGACCCTCACCGCGCAGCACGATTACTCTGTCGTTGTCACCCGGCGTTGCGGTGAAGACCTCAAGCAACGCGTCCAGCATTTCGGCGTCCATGGCGTTACGCTTTTCCGGCCGGCATAGGGTGACCGTCTTGACCGGCCCGTTGGTTTCGACGCGCACTCGGCTCATGGCTGTAAGCTCCTAATTTGATTCGCCAGAACTTTAGCGCGTGGCATCGCCCGCGTCAGCGGGCTCGACCACGATCACGCACGCCCAGCGACAGATATCACGATGCGGGACGCACTCGTTCGGCGACCCAAATTCCGCCAAGCACCAACAAAATACCAACGGCGTGGAACGAGGCGAAACGCTCACCCAGAAACATAACACTGAAGGAGGAGGCAAAAATTGGTACCAGATTTATGAACACCCCGGCCCGACCCGGCCCGATCAACTGCACCCCGCGCATGAAGAACAATTGGGACATGAAAGAGGGAAAAGCGATCACGAACGCAACGATGAGCCAACCCTCACCAGAGGGCCAAATCGTAGTTTCGGACCACAGTTCCCAAGCCGCGAAGGGGAGGCTTGCGACAAAGGCCGAGCTGGCCATCACCCCAAACATCGCCAGCCCCGACACCGCCGGGCGCTTTCGCAGCAGCACGGCGTAGATCGCATAGACAAAACACGCCACCAGCATCAGCAGGTCGCCGGAGTTGAAAACCAGATCGAACAAATTACCCAGATCGCCCTCGACGGTGACAACACCGACGCCAACCACAGTGATCGTGATGCCGGTCACCTGGACCATGGTGATCGGCGTTCGATAGGCCATGAACCCGCCGATCAATACACAAATTGGCACTGCGCCCTGCAAGATTCCAAGATTAATCGCGGTTGTCGAATGGGCGGCGATATAATAGAGGACGTTGAAGCCGGTGAAGCCGATCGCCCCCATCAAAAGAAAATACAGAAGATTGGCCTTCAGGACCTGCGCCTCCGCCATGATCCGAGGGCGCGCGAAGGCCCAGATCAAAATCGCGACACCGAGCCACCGAAACAGGGTCAGAAGCATCGGCGACACCTCGCCCACGGCGAGCCGGCCAGCGATTGCGTTTCCGCCCCAACACATGGCGCAGACCGTCAGCAGCAAATAGGCGTTGCCATAGGCACTCTTGAGGATTCCGGCGATCCACATTTATGATTCCATCGTTTTTAGAGATAGTCGAATGCACTGACAGCCGAGCCCACAATCTCTAGGCTGCCTCGAGGCGCTTTGCATCACGGGCTCAAGTGGGGGTCAAGTCCTGGCAATTCAGAGCACGGGCCGATTAGACCGGCGCGAAGGGGTAATGCTAGAGCGAACCAGATTCACCTGATAGGGGGTAACGCAAGGGAGTTGGGTGGATAGCAATCATGCCGTCGCGGCGAGCGGGGCATCCTCGTGCCAAGCGGCAACGTCACTTTCGTCGAGAGTCGTCCATTTCCAGGCACTCTCATCCGCAAACACCGCTCGTAGGAGCTTGTTGTTAAAAGCATGTCCAGACTTATGGGCCACGACCCGTGCGAGCATTGGGCCGCCGGCGAGATAAAAATCACCAACACAGTCGAGAATCTTATGACGCACGAACTCGTCTTTGAACCGAAGCCCCCCTTCATTCATGACATGGTCACCATCGACGACCACAACATTGTCCAGGGAACCGCCCAGCCCGAGCCCTGCGGCTCGCATGCGGTCAACATCCTCGAGAAAGCCAAAAGTACGGGCGCGGCTGATCGACGCGTTGAAGGTGCCGTTCACTAAATGAACATCCAGCGACCTCTCCCTCACCGCCTCAGAGTTGAAGTCGATTTCGAACTCAACCGAGAAGTCGGAGGCCGGCAAGACCGTAACACCGCAATCCCCGTCGCTCACTGTGACCGGCTTCAGGATTTTGAGCGCCCGTCGTGGCGCTTCCTGCTCCACTGAACCAACGCACTCAAACAACATCACGAATGGCGCCGAACTGCCGTCCATGATCGGCACTTCGGGGCTGTTGATTTCAATCAAGGCATTATCAATCCCGCAGCCGGACAGCGCCGCCATCAAATGTTCGACCGTGGCGACATGTACGCCGTCATCATTGCTGATAGTCGTACACAACATAGTATTGGACACCCGTTCCCAGCGAGCGGGAACCAGACGGTGCTTGTCAGTAATATCGACGCGCTTGAAGACGATACCATGATTCGGCTCGGCGGGCCGGATGGTCAGGGAACATTCAACGCCGCCATGGAGTCCGATACCCTTGCAAGATATCGCGTTCTTGAGGGTCCGCTGAGACACCGTCCCAGTGTTCATTTCAGACTTCATGAAATTCATTCGCCAGTCACCCCATAATCCCCATCTTCCAATGTCTCACGCGCTGTTTACGCATCTCTCTTAGGCGATAGAAAGCCCCGCTGGTTTACCAACACCGGCGGGGCCTCCCAAATCACCTTTTATTACCAAGTATTACACTTTAATTTATTGAAACTATTATACCTTTTGGAACTCCCTCAATTCGCCTGACGACGCAGAAAAGCCGGAATATCGAGGAGGTCGTCATCTGCTCCACTCAGCGTGACACGATCTGCCCGTTCAAGCGAACCCAGTTTCGGGTGTCCCTCCAACGGCATGGCCTCTGTCACGGCGGCTTGTGACGGAGCCGCCGGTTGCGCCATTGGCGGGCTCACGCCGTCCAAAAAGTCCGTCGCCGTGGCAACTTCCTCGCGTGCCTTTCGCCCCATCCCGGTCACCCGCTGGAACAATGACTGCGCCTTGGCCGCCGACCCACCGGCATTGGCCATGGTCTCCGCGTTGAACGGAGCCGCCGACGCCGGCGGTTCAACCACCGATTTACTCGACGGTACCGCCGGTGGAGGCGCGACGAACGGATCAGCGGGGGTACGTGAGATCACCGGCTTAATCGGTGCCGAGGTCCGAGCGGCGATGGTTTCAGCGACCGAGGCCTGTACGGCCGACGCTTGCACACCCTCAACGGTTGTAGGCGCAGCTTCCACCACTGAGGCCTGGGCAGCTAGAGCATCGGCGATGATTGAGTTTGCCGAACTTCCAAAGGTTTCCGCCGGCGACGAGGTTTCACTTACCATCCGACGCCCGACGTCCATTGTCGCCAACAGCTTCCCCTCGGCCAGGTTCAACGATTTCACCATCGCCTCGGCGCCGATTGGCGCGTCGTCGGTTCCGGTACGTAA
>JAPKDN010000676.1 GCA_028822575.1 Alphaproteobacteria bacterium
GGGGGAAGTCCCAGCGGGATCTCGTTTACCTTGCCGTTAACGGTCTGTTGAAGGTCTCGATTTGACTTTATGGCGTGCGAATCGAGAATATGTAGATCGTGTTTGTATGCACACTTATTTTTCTTCCTTACGACACAAGAAAAAATTTCTGATGGGTTCCGGTCCTTTTTTGCTAATCTGAACTTGTCATCGTTCTCCGCACTTCCTGATATTGGCTCTTTGTATTTCTGTCCCATTGTGATGCGTGTGTGACAGGCTTGATTGATCTCTCGGATAACCCAGTGAACGTCCGCAGAAATTTTGCGAAGATGCTTTAAATCACGGAGGAATACCCAAGGACTGTTTGAGGGAAAAGCTCTACCTTAGTAAGGGAGAGGCCAAGCGTTTAAATCGCTCCGGCAGCAGCAGTTTTCCACCGATCACATTCAATAATGCTCATTGCGACGAGCGCCGAGAGTCGGTATGGAAACGACAGGATCGTGATTTTGAAACGGAGCCTGTGATGTCGATTGGCGATGAGAATTTCGAACGCCGTGAGTTCGAGCGTCGCGCCACCCAGATCGAGGCAGTTTTGCATCTCGACCGACCTGTTGATGGCCATATCATCAATGCGTCTCTTGGCGGCTTTCTTTTCGCTCCGCCAGTGGAAGCCGAAGAGGGGCGAGCCGGCACATTGGAGTTCCTGGGATCGGCGACGGCGGTTCCGGTCACCGTGATCCATTCAACCGACCTAGGTACGCATCTCCGGCTCGAGGTGGACGAAGATGTTTACATGCAGCTGGCGTCAATGTCGGATGAGATGGCGGCAATGCTGATTATCGCGACTGGGATTAAGCCCTGAACGTCAAATCCTGGTCATCCATGACTAGCCGCCTTGGTCTCGGTCGGCCACGCTGCGCAACATTCGGCTTTTCGAATCAGTCATTCGCTGACATAGAGCCCATCGAGCTGAACCGGCGACAACTCGATACCCTCTTCCACGTCTGATTAGCTGAGCAGGCCGTCCGACGCCCGCTTGAAACTCTGCCGTTCGAGGCGGGGAAAACTTGATGATCCCACTGATCTTGCCCGAAATCTTGGCGTGGCGCATCATAGTCGCTAGAACTGGACCGATTATGTGGAGGGTCGACCATGGCGACACCACTCAGCCAAGATCAGATAGCAGCCTATCATCGCGATGGCTTGGTATTCGCGCGGGGGTTATTCGATGCCCGTGAAGTCGACCTGTTGCGAAGCGCCATGGAACAGGACCCGGCGATCGCGGAGCACTCTTTGTCGCGCGCCGACGCGGACGGTTTAGGCACCCGGATCTCGCTGTGGAACCGGGCTGGTGACAGCGTTTATGGCGTGGCGGCGCGAACCGCCAGGGTCGTAGATACCGCTGAAGCCTTGATTGGTGAGCCGGTTTATCATTTTCAATCCAAGTTAACCGCCAAGGACCCTCATGTCGGTGGCGCCTGGGAATGGCATCAAGATTACGGTTACTGGTACTACAACGGCTGCCTGCGCCCGGACATGCTGAGTTTCATGGTTGCGCTGGACCGTGCTGATCGAGATAACGGTTGCCTGCAGATCATCCGCGGCTCTCATCGCCTGGGACGGATTGATCATGTGACGATATCCGATAAACAGAATGGTGCCGATGCCGCCCGTATCGATGAGATCCTGAAGCGTCATGAGATCGTTTATTGTGAACTTGATCCGGGGGACGCGGTTATTTTCCACGCCAATGCCCTGCATCGCTCTGATCAGAACCGCTCAGACCGGCGTCGCTGGACATTCATGGCCTGTTACAACGCTGTTTCGAACAACACCGTGACCCGAGACGATGACCGGTACTATGTGCCGTTGGAAAAGGTCGATGACGACGCGGTGCTGAGAACCGGACTTAAATTCGCGTCTGGCGATGACGAGCATTTCACATCCAAGGCTTATGTGCCGGATGTGAGTGGCGTCGAGCGCGCGCCGTAACGTCGCCAAGCTTGGCTTTTAACCAACCCAGCAGATAACTTTGGCCACGGTTAGATTATGGCGTAAGACGGTTCCTATTTTTGGAAAGCTGCCAGGTTCAACCACATCATTTATAGTTCTGCGACTTGGCTCCCGCGCCGTGGCGCCGGCCATATCTAGCATGTGTTTGAGACCCGTTGGTGCCGTTGTGAAAACCCTACCTCGGCGAGGTGACCCGGCGACGGTAACGCCGATGACATCGCCTTTGGCGTCGACCACGGGCCCTCCACTGATACCGCCAAGGGAACCGCTGATATTGGGGACTCGCTTGACCTCGGCCCAGGCTATCACTGGCTCCTTGCCGCGGCGGCCCCGACCATGGACAACATTCATCCGACCGAGCAACCTGGAGCGCAGGTCCACTGGCTTGCCCTGAGGGTAGCCGAAGTGAAAGGCGTCCTGATCTTGGCTTAACCCGGCCTTATCGAAACTGAGGGCCGCTGGCCTTCGCTTGGTCTCAAAGGTGGCGAGATCATGGTTTGGGTTCAAAATTCTCTGATAACCACGTTCGACCTCTTTTCGCCCCGTGACGATCCCATAGGTCTTGCATCCCTCCAGTACATGGCGCGCCGTCATCCAAATTCCGTCACCGATGGAGAACGC
>JAPKDN010000677.1 GCA_028822575.1 Alphaproteobacteria bacterium
AGTGGTCGCTTCCATCCGCCACGGGGCTTGCGCCGAATACGCGTTGGCCGAGGCGCTTAGCCTGCAACTGGTGGCGGAAGGATTGAGTGATGCCGAGGCCGCCGCCTATCCGTCGGCGCACCTCACTGCCTATGTCCCGCTGTTGCGCCGCGCCAATCTTCAACCCGGTGAGGTTGTGCTGGTGCATGGCGCCAGCGGTGGGAACGGGCTCGCCACCCTCGATCTCGCCAAAACACTTGGCGCCACGGTGATCGCCATATCGGCCAGCGGCGCCAAACTTACGGTGCTGCGGGATCACGGCGCCGATCATCTAATTAACCTGACCGATCGCTTTGCGAACCAGGTGAAGGCGCTCACTGACGGGCGTGGCGGCGATGTGATTTATGACCCCTTTGGCGGCAATGTGTTCGACGACTCGACCCCTTGTATCAATTTCGAAGGCTGGTTTTTGGTGATAGGTTTTACGTCGGGGCGGTTTGCGACCCTGCGGACCAACCAAGCCCTGATCAAAGGGTGCTCGGTAGTCGGGGGGAGGGCTGGGGAGTATGGTCAGCGCTTCCACGAACGTGGTCGTGAGAACCGCCAACCAATTTAGGATCTCGCCAATAGTGGGCATATCCGTCCGCGCTTCCATCCTGAATTTCCGCTCTCGTAGACACTCGCCGGTTTTGCCATGCTGCAAAACTGCGAGGTCCTTGGTAAGGTTGTTGTCTATTGTGATCGATCACGAGAGAGCTCGGTGAGTATCAAACCCGTGAAGACCGGCCAGGAGACCGATGCCGAGACTATCGCCGTGCGCCCCGGCGAGGGGATGCAATGGGACGCCCTCGTGGCTTATCTCCGCCCGCATCTGGAAGGTTTGCCCAGAGACGTCCAAATTCGGCAATTCCCCGGCGGGCACGCGAATCTGACCTATCTGTTGAGCACTGGCGAGAAGGAATGGGTGGTCCGCCGGCCACCTCTCGGCCCGCTGCCGAAGAACGCCCACGATATGGCGCGGGAATACCGGGTGCTCTCTCGCCTCAACGCCGCTTATGGCCGGGCGCCAAAGGCCTATCACCTTTGCGAAGATATCGATGTCATCGGCGCGCCATTCCTAGTGGCTGAGCGTCGCCGGGGCGTGGTGCTGCGTCGGGACTGGCCGGAGAACTTCAAGGTTTTGGACAAGCTGGAGGAGCGAATTTCCTACGCGTTGATTGACGCGCTGGCGGATCTGCATCTGGTCGACGCCGAGGCGATTGGTCTGGGGGATCTTGGCCGACCCCAGGGCTTCGTCGCGCGCCAGGTCAAGGGCTGGGGAGAGCGCTGGCACGCTGCTAAGGACAAGGAACTGCTAGTCTTCGACGAGGTCCATGGTGAGCTGATCCGCCAGTTACCCGACAGCCCTCGGGTCTCGGTGTTGCACAACGATTTCAAGCTCGACAATTGTATGGTCGATGACGGGGCGCCGGACCGGATCACGGCGGTGTTCGACTGGGATATGGCGACCTTGGGTGACCCGCTGATCGATCTCGGCACGTTCTTCAATTACTGGCCGTCCGAGGATGGCCAGTTCAGTTGGGACAAGATGCCGCCCTTCGTAACGACCACCTATCCGCGCCGGGCCGACTTGATCGCCCGCTATGGCGAACGCACCGGCTTCGATGTCGCAGGCATGAATTGGTACGAGGCGTTCGCGCTTTGGAAAACCGCGGTGGTGGTGCAGCAAATCTATATCCGCTATGCCCGAGGCCAGACCGACGATGAACGCTTTGCTACGTATGGAGGTTATGCAGAACCGCTGTTCGAGGCGGCGCGGGTGTTGTTGGCGCGATAGCCAGGGCCATAAAACTATATCGCATCCGCGGCGGAAGCAGGAACCGAAGCCTCAGGCTTTGGCGGAGGACGGATGGCCGAACCGGTTCCCTGATGTTGGCTTGTGATCCGCAAATTGGTGGGTCGACCATCCGCCGGCTTTGGCCTCGGCTTTTGCCGAAGATGCGGCGTTGGGAGATTTGAAAAGGTGGGAGAAACACGGGTGGCTTGGTTAGAATTCGAGAACAGGGCGGTGCTGGTGATCGGTGGCTCCAGTGGGATCGGTAATGGCATTGCGCATGGGTTCGCCGACCTCGGCGCTGATGTGCATGTTTGGGGAACCCGCGCTAGCCCCGCTGATTACGAGGGCGAGGAAGGCTCTGACATGACGGGGTTGACCTATACCCAGGTCGATGCCGCAGACGAGGCTCAAGTCGCGAACGCGCCGGTCGGTTTCGACAAGCTCGACGTGCTGGTGCTCTCCCAGGGCCTGGTGCTTTACAAGCGCGAGGAGTTCTCGATCGAGGGGTTCCGCAGGGTCGTCGACGTCAATCTCAACAGTGTCATGGCCTGCTGCGCCCGGTTCCATGAGATGCTGAAGACCACCGAGGGATCTATCACCGTAGTCAGTTCCGTCGCCGCCTTTGCCGCCACCAAGGGCAATCCAGCCTATAACGCGTCCAAGGCTGGGACCTTGGGGTTGGTCCGGACCTTGGCTCAAGCCTGGGCGCGTGACGGCATAAGGGTCAATGGCCTGGCGCCAGGGCTGGTCGATACCAAGATGACCAAGGTCACCACCGCGAATCCCGAACGCCTTGC
>JAPKDN010000678.1 GCA_028822575.1 Alphaproteobacteria bacterium
TTACCTTAATGGTCGATGACGAGCCCGGGGGGGTGGATCTGACGCTTGCGACGATGGCCTTGAGCGCTGATGTCGTGGCCAGTAGACTGGCTTTTGCAAGGGAACCGTCGGCATTGGTTGATCCCGGCAGCAACTTCGCCGTGGATTCGGTCTTTGTCGTAGCCCAAGACGTTGCTGGCCTGAGCGACACCGATTTTACCGCGAAAATCCGCCTGAGGGCCGTGAGCGCCGAAGATACCAGTGCGGTGGTCGATACCTTGCACGCCGCGCCGGCTGACTCGCTCAATGCGTCGAACGGGCTTGGTATCTGGACTAGCCTGACACTGCCTTTCGCCGACCTGTTCAAGCTCAAGGCCACCAGCGACAAATTGCAGGCAGGGTTGAGCAAGACCGTGGCGATGCCCGGCGGATTGACCGTCGGCGGAGCGGATTCGCTGGTCGCGAAAAATGCTCTCGTGAATTTGGCGGGCAAGGGAGGGGCGGATCTGGTCTTCAATGCTATTGCGTTGCGTGCCAAGGGTGAACGTATGGTGCTGCAGTCGATTGGCGTGACTCCAAGATTTAGTGGTCTGATTGGTGATGAATTGCGCAAGATCGACTTGATTTTTGATACAGATGCTGATGGTAAAGTCGACCGTAGCGAACAATCCGTATTGGCGTCTGTGGTCAATGACGAGGGGAGTGGGGTGGCGTTGACGCTGGCGATCATAGATACCTTGCCAGCTGATAAGCTCAGGCACTATCTGGTCGTTGCCGATTTGGACCAGACGGTGCGCGCCACCGATGTGCTCAGAATCGACGTCACTGATATTGTCGTTGGTAGTGGTTTGGCTACTGGTGTGGCGCCGGCCGTGCCGGTGCGAACCGTGCCCGGCCGCGACCACATGGTAACAGGCACGGTGGATATACTCTCGGTGTCGCTGGAGAACCCGCGCGTGAGCCAGGCGGGTAAGGTGACGATTATATTTGATGTCGTCAGTGACTTGGCGGTCGGAGATGAATTGGTTATCGATTTTCCTCTGGGTTTTGATGTGTCTGGGACTACAGTCGATGTGGCGACTTCTCTGCCTAGCGGTGTAGACCCGAGTAAGAGCGGCGAATCGGCGGGGCAGACGGTGGTGTTGGAACTGACCGTGGCGGAAACGAAGGGGCGCTACCAGGTTGTGATCGATGGCTTGCAAAACCCCGCTACCTTTCAGGGCGCAGTACCTGTGGTTGTACGCACCCGGATAAACGACAATAGTACGATAGATGATCCCGATCCGGCGCCGCCGGGCTTGGAGTTATTGGTGGCAGGCCGAGTGGAATTGAGCGCGGTGGAATTGCTCGGAGGTGTCGGGCTGCAAGGCCGTTTAACGGTGTCGTTGCAGACAGCTACAGCGCTTGTGGCCGGGGATGAAATCGTTTTGGTCTTTCCGGCGGACTTTGGTATTGGTGGCGCGACGGTCGACGAGGCTAGCCAGACGCTATCGGGTACAGACCCGGTCATCGCCGCCGTCGATACAATTCAACAACAAATGGTTTTTGCTTTGCAGGAGAATGAGGCAGCCGGTGCGATGTCGTTGGTCATCGACGGGCTCCATTTACCGGGCGTTGCAGAAAAAGACCTTTTCGTCGTCGCGCATACCCGACGAGAGAACGGAGATATTGTCGATTTGGCCGATGAGTCTCCGGCTGGTTTCTCCTTGTCCGGGCGTTTGCAGTTGCAGGCTGGAAATCAACTAACAAATGCGCTTGAGGGATTGGCCGGATCGGGAGGCGCAGATGTGGTGTTGGCCTCTTTCACCCTACAGGCTGTTGGCGAAGATATTCCCTTACTCGCCCTTGAATTACTGCCGCGGCTTTCTGGAATTGGCATTGGGGAATTGACGGGAATCGATGTAGTCTTGGATGCGGATGCGGATGGTGTCTTTGATATAGGGGAAGCTTCGGTGACCGCGGGAGCGGTCGACGACGGTGGGGATAGAGTTGCATTGGAGGTGGTTTTGGTGGGGCAGCGATTGTATGCTGATAGCTCTCTGTCCTATTTGGTGGTCGCCGATATTTCAGCGATAATTAGCTCAACTGACCAGGTGCGGATCGATGTGCTTGGGTTTGGGGTTGGCCCCGGCGTGATCAGTGAGGTCGATCCGGTGGTATCGGGGGGACCGGTGTTCGGATTCACGCATGCTGCGACGGGGAATGTCGCCATGAATTCCGTGCAATTGGAAAATCGCCAAACCGGCGGCAGCGGCGCAATAACTCTTATTTTCACCACCGCGAGTGCCTTGTTGCCTGGAGACCGGATTTTACTGGATTTTCCAAGCGGCTTCGACCTGAGCCTGGCCCAAGTCGATACCAGCTCGCGCACACCCGCAGGTAGGGTACCCGTTGAAGAGACCTCGGCTTCAACGCGCGGGCGATTTGTATTGAAATTGGCCGATGTAGAAGATGCCGGGGAATATCGGCTCAAGCTGTCGACTGTGATCAACTCCGCCGTGGCCGCCGCGGATCTGACGATCGCTGTTGCGAGTGAGCGCGCAGACGGTACTGCGGTGGATAACCTAGAGACCGATCCCTTTCAATTTGCTATAGTCGCCGCCGTCACTTCTAATGTTTGTCGGGCTGATTT
>JAPKDN010000679.1 GCA_028822575.1 Alphaproteobacteria bacterium
CTCTCCTGGATCGCCCATGACTCGCAGGCCTTCCAGGTGTATCCCCTTGATAAGGTTTGGTCCCTTAACGTCCAGTCGAGCGACCAGACGCAACGTGGCACCTCCGTCGCTTAACCGTTCGATTCGTTCCAAACGACTTTCCTAAGCTTCCAGTCGTTGCCATGAAGGGCCCAAAGATGCGGCGAGCGAAATCGGTCCGCCAGATGTAGGAAATACTTTCGATCCATAATCGGTTGCTCGAATTGGGCAGACGCTTCTGGGAACTCTTTAGGTGGCAGGCTCATATACTTACAATTGTCGGTCTCGAAACGATCGGGATATTCGCCATCGAAACGCTTAACCAGAGCAACGCCTTCCTCGCGGGTGATATCAGCCGATCGGATTTCCTGAGCCGCGTCATAGGTCGCCCGACCAATGCCGAATTTGATGTTCGTCGTGTAGTAGTGCAGGTCATCGATGCGATCGTCGATGCTGTTGTATTTGCTGTAAGTTCCAGGTGTGCGCTCGGGCGCCGCCTCGAATCCTCCATGATCAACCGAATAATAATAACAGGATTGGGGGTGCCATTTCAGGTAATAACCAAGATAGTGGATCTCGATCTTGGCTTCCTCCAGGCGCGCCGGGTCGGCCGGCATGTACGGAATAAAGTCCTGCGCCTCCAGTCCGAAATCCGCGATCAACTCCTCGGTAGTGACGCCGCCGAACATCATGCCGTCCCGTTGCGCCGAGGAAAAGAACTGCTGGCTTCTTAGCGGGGAATCAAAATCCGCGCGCGGGTTGCCGTACTCTGCTTCGTGCTCGCCGTAAAAAACCAGGGGAATACCCATTTTCTCAGCCATTTTCGGAGCGACATTCTTTTGTCCAAGAATGAACGGCTGGAACGGGTGGTAAAGATTCTCCACCGCCAGACGGGTCAACAACCTGTGCACCCGCCCGTTCGGGGTCAGCAGATAATTGTCCAATCCGGCATGGATCCAAGCCTGGAAATTACGCCATCCCCACTCGGTGTAGATATGCGGTGCCCAGGTTACCGTCAGCGGATG
Source organism: Alphaproteobacteria bacterium (assembly GCA_028822575.1). The sequence continues at coordinate 1,044 of JAPKDN010000679.1, forward strand.
CATGCCGTATTCGTGCTTCAGCACATGCGAGGCATAGAAACTGTCCTTTCCACCTGACCCCGGAACCAAACAGTCATACTCGCCAGTCTTGCTGCGATGTTTGTCGCACAACTCCAACAGATGGCGTCTACGCTCGTCCCAATCAACCTGTTGGTTCTTGAGCTCGGCGACTCGGCACGCGTCACAAATGCCATCGTCATCAAAAAAAATCGTCGTTTTTTGCGTTTCGATGTCGTGGCGGAATTCAACCTCAGACGAAGGTCTTTGGTTCGAGATCACGCATTTTCGACAGAAGCGGATATCCGTCTTTAGGCCGTATTTCGCCGAGGGAGTGGCCTTGTCCGGCGAAAATTCCAAGAAATCGATCTCGACATGCCTTGGAAAACGCATTGTTCACTCGCGGCGAGTAGCGGGAAGGTATTCGGTCGTTTGCCACATGGGCAAATATCGGTCAACAAGCGTGTTTCGCCTATTCCATGAGAGGCGTCGCATTGATCCACCACGGCACGTAGCCTAGAAAGGCATGATCCGATAATAGTTTGTGAAATCACCTGATGGAAAAACAACCCTTGCTTGCAGACTATTTTCTTGGACCGGTCGCCACTATACGCGATGCGGTTCGGCGGATCGACAGAGGAGCGTCACAAACCGCGCTTGTCGTGGACGATGAGCGACGTCTTCTTGGTGTCGTCACGGACGGTGATGTCCGTCGCGCGATCTTGCGCGACATTTCCCTCGACAGCCCAGTGTCGGAGATTATGAGCGCGACACCCAAGGTCATGTTGGCCGGCACCCCTAACGTCGAGGTCCTGCGGCACTTACAACTTCACTCCCTCCATCAAATTCCCGTCGTGGACGACGGGAATCGCGTCGTGGCGCTACGCACGATCGACGAATTCATGCGCACCGACCGCCTACCAAATACAATCGTTATTATGGCCGGAGGGTTGGGGACCCGGCTAAAGCCGGTCACCAATGACATTCCCAAACCGATGGTCCCGATCGGTGGGCGTCCGTTGTTAGAAACCACGATAATGGCTATGATAACCCAAGGATTTTTTCGCTTCCGGATTTCAATCAACCATCTGGGCAATGTCATAGAGGATCATTTCGGGGACGGCTCGAACTGGAACGCGGATATCCAATATCTGCGGGAAACCGAGGCGTTGGGGACCGCCGGAAGCCTCAACCTGATGACCGAGCAACCCGATCATCCAATGATCGTCATGAACGGCGATCTGTTGACCTCCGTGGATTTCGCCAAGATGCTGGCATTTCATCAGGCCAAGTCGGCCGCCGTCACCATGGGCGTCCGCGACCATCGGGTTGAAATTCCCTACGGCGTGATCGAATGCGACGGCGCCTTCCTGACCCGCATCTTGGAAAAACCGAGCACCGACTATTTAATTAATGCTGGTGTTTATGTGATCGAACCTTGGGTCATCAATCTCGTCGAGGAAGGTCGGCGCTTTGACATGACCGATGTCTGCGAGGCGGTGATCGCCAATGGTAGCCCCGTGGGCGTCTATCGGATTGAGGAATATTGGCGCGACATCGGACAGATCACG
>JAPKDN010000680.1 GCA_028822575.1 Alphaproteobacteria bacterium
GATTTGTATTTACCACGCTGTCCAACGGGCAGTTGTCGGCCGAACGAACGACGACCATTGCCCAAGACAAAGCCGGCACCGTTTGGGTCGGTACCACCGATGGACTGCGCGCAATCCGCGGCGACCAAGTAGAGAGCGTCGGATTGGGAGAAGATGGGCCGTCGCTCCTCGTAGAGCGTCTGTTTATCGCCGATAATGACGACGTGTGGATTGGCACCAACAGCGGACTTATTCGACACCGCAGCGGTGTGCAAAAGCGCTTTGATAAGCAGGCGTTGTTAGGGCAAGACCCGTTGCTATCGCAGCGCACCCCTCAGACCCGATCGACGCTGGTCGATTCGAGCTTTGTGCGCTCTTTTGTGCAGGGCCGTCGCGGGGTCGTGTGGGTGGCAACCTCTCAAGGGTTGCTGCAGTACGACAATGGAACATTTCGCGCGCTCTCAACCCGCGACGGCCTGCCCAGCAATGAATTACAGGCGGCCGTTGAGGATGACCAAGGAGTCTTATGGATCGCGACGGCCAGCGGCTTGAGCGCCTACGACGGGACCCAGTTTACAAACTACTCGACGGACCAAGGCCTGCCGAGCAACTGGATTAACGACTTGCTCGTGTCCGGTGATGGATCCCTGTGGATTGCCACGCCGCGCGGTATAAGCCAATACGACGGCCGCGTGTTTCGCACGTTTGCCCAGCGCAACGGACTCAAGAGCAATGCCGTGCAGGCGGTATCAGAGACCAAAGACGGCACGCTCTGGATTGTTACGGATCAGGGCATCAGCCTTATGCGCGACGGAGCGTTTGTAGATTGGAGGATGAGCAACGGTTCGTCCTACGGCCGTGTGAACGCTCTTATTCAGGCGCGCAACGGCGTTGTTTGGTTGGCCACAGACGAAGGGGTTGTCCGATACGATGGGGCTACGACCCAAGAGCTTATAAAACGCGATGGACTCAACAGCAACTATATTGCCTCGATACTAGAGGCACAAAACGGCGACTTCTGGTTTTTAACGGATCTCGGCATAACGCGCCTGCGCCAGGAGCACAGCAATCCGACCGTGCTGATTTCATCCGTTGTCGCCGACAAGGTCTACCTGCCCGGCTCGGTGATCCAAGTGCCCACGACGCAGCAGCGGATTGCCATCGGCTTTAAGGCCATGAGCTATCAGACGCGGCGAAACCTCATACAGTTTGCCTATCGCCTGACGGGTCACGATGAACAGTGGCACTTCACACGGGACCATGAGGTGTACTACGACGACCTGCCCAGCGGCGCCTACTCTTTTGAAGTAAAGGCGATTGATAGGGCGTTTAACTATTCAGACCAGTCAGCCAGCGTTGACTTCGAGGTGATTTACGTGCCCGGGGCCTCTTCGATCGGCATCAGTTCCCTACAGGTAGAAGACCTATACGCTTCATTCTATAAGTCGTACGCCACCCGTCCGGTCGCTACGGTGCAGCTTTTTAATAAGAACGAAATACCCATTGAAGCGACCCTGCAGTACTATCTGCCAGAACTGATGAAGCGGCCGACGCAAAAGAATCTTACGCTGCCGGCCAATGCGCAGATAACGGTTCCTATCAACGCCATATTAGACAACACCCTACTGCAGATTACCAACCACGAGCCGTGGGACGCCGAGATCAAACTGTCATACTCCGTAGGCACGCAGACTTTTTCTATTGAAGAGAATCGCACCATAACTGTGCATGGAAAGGGCATGCTCAATTGGGACACGATCGCCCGGGCTGCCGCCTTCATCACTCCGGAAGATCCGGCTGTCGCTGACTTTGCTCGTAGCATGCTAACCCGGTTGGACGATTTTGCACTGCGCAGCGAATCGTGGGGTACGATACCGCAAGCGATGTTGATGTTTGAAGGGCTCAATGCGCTGGGCGTGCGCTACGCTGCCGATGCCAATACGCCGTTTCAGATGGCCAGAGAAAATGCCGCGGCCATTGATCACATTCAATATCCCGTCGAGTTGATGCGATCTCAACTGGGCGACTGTGACGACAACACGGTACTGTTATGTTCGTTGCTGGAAAACGTGCGTATCTCCACTGCGCTCGTGGATGTTCCCGGACACATTCTCATGATGTTTGACTCCGGTATCCATCCCGATAGGATCTTGGGCACGCAGCTAAACAGTGCGCTCTTTGTCGAACACGCAGGGCGGCTGTGGGTGCCGATTGAAGTGACCGTATTGGGCGAGGGCCGGCTCTTTGTCGATGCGTGGGAATTAGGAGCTAAGATTTTGGAACGCGTTGACACCCGCGTGCCGGGAAACATAGTGATCGTCTCGGATGCTTGGCAGGACTATCCCTACGGAGACGTGCAAGACACAGGTCTCCTCGAACAATCGAACGGCGACCTGCTGCGCGACAAAACTATGGCCAACTTCAGGCAGCTTGAGGGGATGCGCGATGAGTTTTTCTATCGCACCTATATCCGGCCGCTGTTGGCAGATCCGACAGACCATGCGCGGCGATTGATCATGTCCATGGCCTACATAGAAGCCGGGCAGTTTTCTGAGGCACTGACGCACCTGCCGCTGATTTCTGGTCAGTGGCACGAGTTGGCCACCTACCTAATCGGGTATAGTTACGCGGG
>JAPKDN010000681.1 GCA_028822575.1 Alphaproteobacteria bacterium
CCATCATCCGTGGGAGCCATCTCGTCGCGCCAGAGAAAGTCGGGTCTATTACTCAGAACTCTTTCTAAGTCTCAATATTTCAAAAGAACCATCCGCCCGCGGCCGGTGGAAAAGCCGCAGCTTACGCTGGCGCAACGGATGATTTGGGCGGCCACCCAAGCTGCGTCAAAACCGTTAAAAGATCTTCAGGGTGAGTGGGAACATCATAGCCCCCTCACTCCAAGGAAGCACAAAACGCCTTCTGCTCCGCGCGGGTTTCGGTATTTTGACGGGTCTTGCCGCCCATGAACACACATCGTCCCATCACCCAGCCGGTATCACTTTCGCGCGTCGCATTTCATCAAACCAATAGGCGACAGACTGTTCATTATCGAAACAGTCGTTAAATCCGGCCTGACGCAGTTTGATGTTAGAGACAACCGACGGCGGCACGTGCCCCCCAGTGGGCCTCGTAGCGCGGTCAAGAAATTGCCAGGAGCCGCCGATCAACTGCTCCAGAGAATACGACGCAAGACCATGCTTCCTGATCATCTTGGCCCATAACGTCTCCATCCCAATCATGGTCTCCGCGAGGTTTTGAGGCTTCGGATCGCCCTGCTCGACGTCAAAATAGTCGCAGATAAACGGCCAAAGATGCGGCCAGATCAATATCTCGCCATTGGTGATGTTGAACGTCTGGTTCGCCGCTGCCCTAGGATTATCGGCCACCCATTCCATCGCCCGGGCCAGAAGGCGCGCGTCAGTTGCCTCGGACACCACGGGGATACCACCGGGGTAGCGGCAGGGCTCCCCCTTCTCCTTGCAGATCGAGGCATGGACCGCGATGGCGCCAAGCAAGTTCATTGGGCTGCCGACCGCGTGACCGAACACCGCCTGAGGTCGCCAGATCGAATAGGTCCAGGGCTTACCAATTTGCCGCGCGGCCAGATGATCTTCCTGGAGCCAATAGAAATTCTCGTGATCATGACGTGGCCAGCGCTCTCTGGCTGGCGCGCGCATCGGCTCCACGTGGATACCATAGGCCTTGGTACCCTGCAGAATTGCCACATGGGCTAGGTCATTCGCGGCATCTTCCAACGGACTGAGTAGGTTTTTGAACATCGCCAGATTGGTATCCATCTGATCTTGATGGCGCCAACCATCGATTAGATCCTCCATTTCGAACAGCGCGGCGTAGAGCGCATGGGTCACGCTTGCCATGGTTTCACGGTGTTGCTCCACCGAGAACCGGTCCATCAGATCCACCTCGAGATGCTGGACACCCTCGACATCCGTTGGCCGGCGCGACATCCCGAGTACGCGCCATCCCGATAGACCCTTGAAGTGGGTCAAAGCCGCTCGCCCCAAAAGGCCCGTCGCGCCAACCACCAGAAGTGTTCTTTCGGTCATGTCATCCACTCACCTAAATTAATCTCGAAAACACCAGCATTTGCCAACCCGCGTGAACTGTGGCACGGAACCTTCATGACAGTGAAGGCTGGGGTCCAGGGAGATCCATAATGAGCGAGACCGTGACCGCTGGCGAAGGTGCGATGTTACTGAGGGTTTTTCCAAAGCACCAGCAAGACAAGAACTTGGCAGTGATCAACGCTAAGCTCGGTGACACCGGGTTTTGGAAGGAATTTCCGCGGGAGAGCGTGGAAATCATCTGCTGGTATGTGAGGATGGGAATTGGCCAAGTTGCCATACTCAAGCTGCTGGGGCATCGTTTGCGAGATTTAAATCTGATGCTGGAGCGTTGCGTGTGGGGCGCCTTAAAGACCAAGTTTCATCCGGCCTATGACTTCATGCCCGTTCTTAAAGGGATCAAGGAAAAGCATGGCCTGAAGGCCTGACCCCTCCCGAGCCAGCCTCCGCGTCCGCGTATCGAAGAGATATCCACGATGACCGACAAACTCACCATCGCTCTTGCCCAGCTCAATCCGACGGTAGGCAGACTGGACGCCAATTTGGCGAAACTGCGGGAGGCTAGGGCGAAGGCGGCCGCACGCGGCGCCGATCTGGTGCTGACGAGCGAACTCTATGCCTGTGGCTACCCGCCTGAGGATCTGGTTCGCAAACCTCTCTTCGTGGCAGAGATAAGAGCGGCCGTGGAAGCCTTAGCCCAGGAAACCAACGATAGTGGCCCGGCTATCCTTCTAGGAACTCCCTGGGTTGAAGGTGACCGATTACATAATTCGCTTGTCCTGCTCGAGGATGGCGAGGTGACCGCGGCGCGGCACAAGCATGACCTGCCGAACTATGGGGTGTTCGACGAGAAACGGGTATTCGATCCAGGACCACTGCCCGGACCCATCAATTTCAGGGATGTGCGGATCGGTGTGCCGATCTGCGAGGATATCTGGACGCCAGACGTGGTCGAATGTATAGCCGAAACCGGGGGCGAGTTGCTGCTGATCCCGAACGGCTCGCCGTTTGAGGCCGGAAAGTCAGATCTGCGGGTCCACCACGCGGTCTCGCGGGTAGTAGAAAGCGGAATGCCGCTGGTGTATCTGAACCAGATCGGCGGCCAGGATGAACTCGTTTTCGATGGCGCGTCCTTCGTGATGAACGCCGACCGGTCCCTGCCCTGGCAACTTCCCGCTTGGCGCGAGGATGTCGCAATCACCC
>JAPKDN010000682.1 GCA_028822575.1 Alphaproteobacteria bacterium
CATGTGCGTCGGGCTCGTGCTCGGCGCCAAGGTCATGCGCGCTTTCCTAATGCGGGACGAGGATTACTATGACCGCGATGGCTGAGATATTCCTCCCCCTCAACCCCGGTATTGTTGTGATCCTGGCTGGCTTGGTCGCGGCAGGATTACCGAACACGATTGGGCGTTGGTTCGTCGTTGCCGTGCCCGTGGTGATGTTGGGATATCTGTACAGCGTCGATCTTGGCAACCACGGGCCGATCGCGTTCTTGGATTATCAGCTCGAGACGTTCCGGCTGGATGCGCTCAGCCGGATCTTCGGAACTATATTTCTGATCGCCGCCTTTCTGTGCAATCTCTTCGCCATGGGCGACAATGTCGACCGGGGTCAGCGCACGGCTGGCCAGCTCTATAGCGGCAGTGCCATCGCAGCGGTCTTTGCTGGCGACATGATTACGCTCTTCGTATTTTTCGAGATTGCTGCCGTCGCCTCGGTGTTTTTGATCTGGGCGCAAGGCACCGAACGCTCTTATCGGGCGGGCATGCGCTACCTGATTATCCAGATCGCCGCCGGCGTGATCCTGCTCAGCGGTGTACTCGTTCACATGTCCGGTACTGGGTCCATAGCCTTCAACCATCTGGGCTTGGACACCCCCGGCGGTTATCTGATCCTGTTGGCCTTCGGCATTAAATGCGCCTTCCCGCTGCTGCATAACTGGCTCCAGGACGCCTATCCCGAAGCCACGATCAGCGGTACCGTGATCCTGTCTGGTTTCACCACAAAACTGGCGATCTATGCTCTCGCCCGCTCTTATGCCGGCACCGATATGTTGGTCTGGATCGGCGCGCTGATGACCGCGTTCCCGATCTTCTACGCTGTCATCGAGAATGATCTGCGCCGAGTCCTGGCCTACAGCCTGAACAACCAGCTCGGTTTCATGGTGGTGGGTATCGGTATTGGCACGGAGTTGGCACTGAACGGCGCGATTTCCCATGCTTTCGCCCATATCCTTTATAAGGCCCTGTTGTTCATGAGCATGGGCGCAGTTTTGTTCCGAACCGGAACAGTCAACGGTTCCGACCTGGGCGGGCTTTACAAGACGATGCCCTGGACAACCGGTTTCTGCGTCGTTGGCGCTGCCTCGATCTCTGGTTTCCCGCTGTTCAGCGGGTTCGTGACCAAGTCGATGATCCTGACGGCGGCCGTAGGCGAAGGTCATTGGTTCGTCTGGCTGGTGCTCTTGTTCGCCTCGGCTGGCGTGTTCCATCACTCGGGCATCAAGATCCCGTATTTCGCCTTCTTCTCTCATGACAGCGGCAAGCGTCCCAAGGAGGCTCCCTGGCCAATGCTGGCGGCGATGGCGTTGACCTCGGTCTTGTGCATAGGCATCGGCGTCTATCCAGAGCCGCTTTACGCCCTCCTCCCCTTCCCGGTGGATTACGTGCCCTACAGCACCTACCACGTGATCAACCAGCTCCAGTTGCTGATGTTCTCGGCTTTAGCTTTCACGGTGCTGATGGTCACCCATATTTATCCGCCGGAACTCCATTCCACGAACCTGGATACGGACTGGTTCTACCGCCGCGCGGCGAAGTCGGCTTGCCTGGGCGCCGGTCGTCTAATTGATAGAACTTATAGCGCGATGACCGATTGGCTGATCGCCCGCGTTCGATGGGTGGTTAGCGGAGGTCGCCAAAATTTCAACCCGCTCAGCCCGCTCGGCGGCAATTCTCGGGTCGGCAGTGGCGTGGTTTGGATCTCAGCGCTGCTGCTGGTTGGCCTGGTTGCCGCGTATTCTGGTTAATAATGTGGCGTGCGCATGTGGAACCTTCGGCTAAATAGTGATAAATCCTCGGTAGCATCATCATCAGCGCAACGACGAGGCCGCGTTCTATGGATATGACCGGCGATTACGTAATCAAGGCGCCCCGTCAAGCGGTATGGGACGCGCTGAATGATTCCGACGTCCTCAAGCTGTGCATTCCAGGCTGCGAGGAAGTCGAGAAAACTTCAGACACCAGTTTTTCCGCCAAGGTCTCGACCAAGGTTGGGCCGGTCAAGGCGCGCTTCACCGGCGACGTCACCCTCTCGGAGCTTGATCCGCCGAACGGCTATAAGATCTCCGGCGAGGGTAAGGGCGGGCCCGCTGGATTCGCCAAGGGCGGCGCCGAGGTCAAGCTAGCCGACGCCGAGAATGGTGGGACGACGCTTAGTTACGTGGTCGACGCCCAGGTCGGCGGCAAGTTGGCCCAGATCGGCTCGCGTCTCATCGATTCCACTGCTAAGAAAATGGCAGGTCAGTTTTTCGAGAAATTCGGCGAGATCGTCGAGGCAAGCGCCAGTTCCAGCGACGCGGAGGTTGTCGAAGCCGCGCAAACAACAACTAATAAAAGCACTCAGCAGGGAGATCCAATCATGAACACCGCAAAGCATGTCGAGGAAAACGTCTATCCGGGAACCCATTGGTCGGTCTGGCTGATCGGTCTCATGTCGCTTGGTGCGTTGGTCCATTTCGTCATGAACCTCTCCTGATTACGCGGAAAACCGACGATCAGGCAAAGCAATCCGGCGCACGACGCTGGCACGACAACATAGAGGGCGCGCCGGCGTCACGAGGAGAGAACA
>JAPKDN010000683.1 GCA_028822575.1 Alphaproteobacteria bacterium
CGAATATCTTGTCGGCCCAGCCGGAATTTTGCCGGGAATGCGACCCGGCGCCGATGCGTTAGTCAACTGGACCGAGGACTTCGACTACATGAAAGAGATCCAGGACTGGGGCGTGATAACCTACACATTCCATCCCTTCGTTTCTGGTCGCGGTCATCGCATGAAGGTGATGGATCGCCTTATTAGACACCTGAAGAATGGCGGGGTGACTTTCATGACCATGGAGGAAGCCGCGGCCGAAGCAGCGGCGCGTCAGATGAGCAACGCGAAACCCGGCGCGTTGGATGGCTGACAGACCGGTCGACCTGGACATCGCTTCTGGGCTGGCCTATCTGGCGCGCATCGATCCCGACATGGCGGTCGCAATCGAACGCGTTGGTGCGCCAGACCAGCGTCGCCGCGAGCCGGGTTTCGCCGCTTTAATTAATATAATTGTCTCGCAGCAGGTCTCCCTCCAGTCGGCCGCCGCTATCTGGGCGCGTCTGCAAGGCACCGGCCCCATCACCGCCACGCGAATGCTGGCTCTTGGCGAGGAAGGGTTGCGGGGGGTTGGTTTTAGCCGCGCCAAGGTTCGATATGCCCTAGCCTTGGCGCGCCACGTCTCATCGGAGACTTTCGAGCCGTTGAACTTGGCCGGGATGAATGATGATCAAGCCATGACGGCGATAACTGCGCTTTTGGGGTTTGGACGTTGGAGCGCTGAGATCTATCTGATGTTCTGTCTCGGCAGGTCGGACATTTGGCCAGCCGGTGATATCGCGCTCCAAGAAGCCACTAGAGCGGTTAAGAACCTTCAACATCGCCCAGTTCCGAGAGAAATGGATAAAATTGCTGAGCCGTGGCGGCCGTGGCGTAGCGTCGCCGCGCATTTGCTGTGGCGGTACTACGGTGATGTGATCAAGGCCGGCATGGCGGCACATAAGGACGGGATTCAGTGACAACGGCCTTTATGGGCTAATAGTCTTTCCCAGTTTGCGTGCATCAGAGTTTTCCAAGATGTGGGGTCCAATTCCAACACCTCCCTGGTCGCCAGCCTTTCGGCGCAGACCAATCTAGGACCATCAATCTGGCGGCGGCCGCGTCCAGCACCAGGAAGGGACCAGCATCATTTTGTTGAGCGACGTCACCGCTCTGATGCGGAAAAGCAGTGGCGCCAAACAGAGAAACTCTCTTTTGCGTGGAGCCCTGGAGTATATTCCCCAAGGACTAGTTGCCGTTGACGCCAACCTGCGCCCGATTACCTGGAACCAGTGATATTACGACCTGTTTAATATTCCATACCGATTTGCCCGGGTTGGCGCGTTGATTCGCGATATCCTGAACTTTCTCGCCATGCTGGACGACCTGGGTGATGGCGCGCCCGAACTGGTGACACAGCGGGTCTTTGATGCTGGATTTTTGGATATTCCGGTCGAATTCGACCGTGAAGCCTCATCGGGCCTGATCTTGGAAATTCCCAAGGGACCGCTGAACAGGGGCGCTTTTGTTGCGACCTACAGTGAGATTGCGGACGTCTGAAAAGCTGCGTATCGGTTGATTGATAGCCAGCCACGCCATGCCCTTCCCACCACCGGTGCCAACTACGGTCTATGGGGTTGGGATCTTAAGACCGATCGCACCTTCTTCTCACGACGTTGTAAAGAGATGCTCGGTTACGGCGAGGACGGAATCTCCGACAGACCCGATGAATAGTTGTAGCGAGTTCACGCCCTAGACGTGGATCGCGCCAACGCAATACTAGATGCTCATCTGAGTGGAGTGGTCGCGCATTTCCAGATCGAACACTGGGTGCGTCATGCCGTTGATGATCGCCGCTGGATGTTGATGCGGGGCTTGGCGGTTCGCGGGGCCAATCGCACAGCGTATAATATCGCCAGCTCCCAAACGGAAATCACCAACCGTAAGCGCGCCGATCAACGAGCAGTTCATGATGACTTGCACGATTCCTTGACCGGCTGGAGCAGTTGTTTCTTTTTTGCTTGAGCGGGTCCGTCAAGCTTTGGTGTGGCGTCAACGTCACCCCCCGATTCGGTTCGCGATCATTTATCTCGGTCTCGACAGGTTTAAGCTCGTCAACGAGAGCCTCGGTTACGTTCACGGTGATGACATGGTCGTCGCGGCGTCCCGTCGATTCGAGCAAAGCCTTAAGTTTGGTGACAACGTGGCCCGTCTGGGTGATGACGAGTTGGTTATCCTGTTGGAAGAAATAGCACCACGGGCGACGCCAAAAAAAATATCCTGGAATCGTTATAGGGACCGCTGTTCAGTCCGTTCACCCTGCGTGGCAAGGAAGCCTTCGCCACGGCGTAGATGAACATCGCGAATTCCGATGCCGACTATGATCGGCCCGAGGATATATTACGGGATTCCAAGCTCGCCATGTACTGGGCCAAGGAGCATGGCAAACCCAAGACGTTGGTGTTTGAGCGAAGCTTCCAAAAGTCACCAATATCGTCAATCAACCTAGATACGGTTCTACGATGGGCGCTCGAATGTGACGAAATAAGTCTTCATTATCAACCCACCATCTTGTTGACCAAACTGCGGGTCAGCGGTTTCGAGGCCCTGCTGCGCTGGGAACATTACAAGCTTGG
>JAPKDN010000684.1 GCA_028822575.1 Alphaproteobacteria bacterium
GGCTGATGGTTTCGCATTTAGCGCCTATCTGGCAAAACCAACAGGCGAAATAAAACCATAACCGGCGAAGGGGACCATCTTAGCGCCAAGCCCCACATGCAGCTGGTGCAACGGTGTTATTTTAAGATCAGCTTCGGACATCAGAGCCTCCGACACGAGTAAGGGCCGCCCCAGAATTCACCTGGGCGGACGCCCCCTCTGTCGAAAACCTGAGAGATTCACCACACTGAGTTGGTCAGCGGGCTTTCCCCTTCGGTGAGACGACGGAAAACCCACCATCTACTTTCCAGAGGTTCCTCGCCTTAAGGTCCATTTGCCTGAGAGTTTCCGGGGCGGTTGCTCCTTCGGCGCCGGCCGCGACCCAAGTGGGCCCGCCGCTCTCTTCCTCAAGGGTCATCAGTCTATCTAGGGAGTTTAGACGGTGGAGGCATCAAGGGGAAGGGGTCATTGAGGCTTGATCCCCCTCCCCCACCAGCGCGTAAAGTCATGCCAGCGATTTTAACCGACCATCCCCACCAATCAAACGGACGACCACCATGGCCTGGGAACATGAGATCGAGGAAATTCATCGGAAACGCACCATCGCCAAGGAACAGGGCGGGGCCGAGAGCGTGGCCCGCCATCATGCGCGCGGTCGGTTGACCATTCGCGAGCGCATAGATGAAGTATTGGACGGATCGAGTTTTCGTGAAATTGGCCCCGGCGCGGGCGGCGCGGAACGGGATGATGACGGCAAGCTTGTGAGCTTTTCACCAGCGAATTTCGTGCTTGGGTTTGGCAGGGTCGATGGCCGGCAAGTCGTAATAGGGGGGGAGGATTTCACCCTGCGCGGTGGCTCTCCCAACGAAGCGGGCTTACGCAAGAGCGTCTACACCGAGGAATTGGCTCTGCAGTACCTAATGCCCCTGATCCGCCTGCACGAGGGCGGTGGCGGTAGTGTTACCGGCGCCGGCGGCAAGGGCGGCGGGCCGGTTGGAAGTCCGGTTTTTCAGTCCCCCCGGTTTCAATCCGTCGCCCGCACCATGTGGTCGGTTCCGGTCGCCTCGGCGGCACTGGGCGCGGTCGCTGGATTGCCGGCGGCCCGTCTCGTGGCATCGCATTTCTCGGTGATGACCAAGAATGACAGCCAGGTTCTGATCGCCGGACCCAAGGTGGTCGAACGGGCATTGCGTCAATCAATCACAAAGGAGGAAATGGGCGGTGCGCACATCCACGCCAAGAACGGCGTGGTCGACAATCTCGCCGATAACGAAGTCGACGCGTTCCAGCAGATCCGCCAGTTTCTCTCCTTCATGCCGCGCAACGCCTGGGAGGTGCCACCGGTGGTGCCGTGCGAGGACCCGGCGGAACGCCGCGAGGAGGCGCTGGCGACAATCGTTCCCCAGGATCGCCGCAAGATTTATGACATGCGCCAGATCATCGCCATGGTCACCGACAAGGGCTCGGCCTTTGAGATGTCCAAGGGCTATGCAAAGGGCATGATCATCTGCCTCGCCCGCCTGAATGGCCGGGTCGTCGGGATCTTCGCCAATGACTGCAAGCACTACGCAGGTGCGATGACGGCGGAGGGCAGCCAGAAGGTCAAACGCTTCATCACCACCTGCGAGACCTTCAACATCCCCATCGTAACCCTGGTGGACGAGCCCGGGTTCATGATTGGCCCAGGGGCTGAGAAGGCCGCGACTATTCGCTATGGTGCCGAGGCGGTGCTCGCCGCTGCCGATTGTCAGGTACCCTGGGCGACGGTGGTGATCCGGCGCAATTTTGGAGTTGCCGCCGTGGCGCATTACGGTCCTGGCGCCTATGTGCTGGCCTGGCCTTCGGCGGAAATGGGGGCTGTGCCGGTGGAGGGCGGTGTGGCTGTTGCGTTCGGCCGCGAGATCGCCGCGCATCCCGATCCGGAGGCTCGGCGCGCCGAGCTTGAAGCGGCGATGGCGCATCGCTATTCAGCGGCCCCAAGAGCGGAGTCCCTAGCGATCCACGATCTGATCGATCCCCGTGATACCCGCCCGGCGCTGTGCGACTGGATGGAACGAGCCGAGGGATTGTTTCCGAGTATTATCGCAGGGAAGCGGCGTTTAGTGAGATAGCGGCATCCGTAGGGCCGAAATATTTAACGACTCCTCCGTTCTGGCGCCGATAGGAGATGCGTGAGTCGATTTCTTCCCACCGAACCAAGCGGGCTGGGGTGGTGTTCGACCACCGTCGAGGTGTGACGCCGGCGATAAAACGTCGCCCAGGGAAACTTCCAAAAATGGGCGACAAGAGCCAGGCAATAGGGCCGTTTCACAGAGGGCAAGATCACCTAGCTCATCGTCTCAACTTCCACCGTGCCTAAGGGGGGCCGTCCTCCAAAAGATCAATCTTCGCGTGCAAGAGTTCGTTCTCCATCGTCTTCTCGCCTACCTTGCCCTGCAGGCAGAAAATCTCGTCGCCATGGTGGTCGCAGGTTCGCTCCTTGAGCGCCATTTCAGCAGCGCGCCCGACCCGGTTACGTCAATCCGAGAGCTGGGCGGTGATCACCTTCATCTCCCGTGACAGAAATTCCAAGGACTCGCCACGCTACAAGCGCTTCACCACC
>JAPKDN010000685.1 GCA_028822575.1 Alphaproteobacteria bacterium
CGCCTAAGATGCATTATATTTTGGTTCATGCGTGACCTTGAAAACATATTCTCACCGCCCGCCTCCCTCGCCGCCATGCTGAATGACAGCCAGCGTGCCTTGGTTTTCACCGGCGCCGGGATATCAACCGAGTCCGGCATTCCAGATTTTCGCAGCCCCGGCAGCATTTGGACTAAAATGGCGCCGATCCAATACCAGGACTTCGTAGCAAGCGAGGAAATGCGGCGCGAGTCGTGGCGCCGGAAATTCGCGATGGAGGCGACCTTCGCCCAGGCCAAACCGAATCTTGGGCATCACGCGGTCGCCGAATTGGTCCAGCGTGGCAAATTTGCAGCGATTATCACGCAAAATATTGATAATCTGCATCAGGATTCAGGCATACCCGCCGACCAGGTGATCGAGTTGCACGGCAACAGTACCTATGCCAGTTGCCTCGACTGCAAAACGCGGCACGAGCTCGACGTGATCAAACAGAGCTTTGTGGGGCATGGCGAGCTGCCGGAATGCCGGTCCTGTGGCGGCATGGTCAAGACCGCGACGATCTCCTTTGGGCAATCCATGCCTCTCGGCCCGATGCAACGTGCGGAGGAGGAAACCCTTGCCTGTGATTTGTTCATCGTCATCGGCTCGTCCCTGGTGGTCCATCCCGCCGCATCCTTCCCGCTGGTGGCCAAACGCAATGGGGCACGGCTGGTAATCCTTAACCGGGAGGAAACACCGCTGGATGATCATGCCGACCTGGTACTGCACGATGAGATAGGGGTGACATTGTCAGCCACGGCTCGAATCTGCTAAAATATAGCGTTATCCGTCAGTACGCTTCCCCATCCGAAGGAAGGAATAGAATCATGTCCATTGAACTCACGCTATTGCTATGGGCTGGAGCGCTCACCGTCATACAGACGATCATCTTTGCGATTGGCGCTGTTACTCAGGTCGGACTTCCAGCACTAGCCGGAAACCGCGAGCCTGCGCTTGATCTAACCGGGTGGGTCGGTCGGGCACAACGTGCGCATCGCAACATGTTGGAAAGTCTTGTTCTTTTTTCCATCTTGGTGCTTGTCGCCCAGGCGATGGGGACAACCAACGAAATGACGGTGCTGGGTGCACAAGTGTTTTTCTGGGCGCGGGTGGCCTTCGCCTCAGTCTACATTATAGGCTTGCCCTGGATCCGCAGCGGGATTTGGGCGGTATCCGTAGTTGGGTTGGTGATGATTTTCCTACAACTGTTCTAGTATTGCCTGCGCGGCAGGGATGACAGTTGCATGAAGGTCTCCGCTTATCCCGAACGGTTTTGGTGATATGCTCGTCAAGGAGGGTTTTTCCCCGCCGCCCCTGCCGACTAGCCTAGGTCTGTTTTGTATGCTTGCGATTCCAACTCTGCCAAAACCAACTCAACGACGCAGGGCAGTCGCGAGAATCATAGATATGACCAGGACGCCGGCGCCAGCGAGAAATGCTGGCGTGTAGGACCCGACCACGTCGAAGATGATACCGCTAAACAACGCTCCCGAAGCCCCCGCCACGCCTATCAAAGCGAGGATTGCGCCCATCAACACGCCCACCGACCGCACCCCGAACAGCGCCACGCCAATGGTCGTGAGATGTGGCGTAACCCCGCCCAGACCGAAGCCAAAAACCGTTGTGGCGGTCAATAACGCGCCCGCGCTTTCCGAGAATGCCACGCCAAGCATCCCGAGTGACCCAGTCAGAATGGCAATTTGGTAAGCAAACCGTCCGCCGAGGCGGTCTCCGGTCATTCCCATGACGATCTTGCCAACGCCATTGCCGGCGCCAAACATCACCACGACCAGCGCGGCGAAACCAATATCAAACCCCTTCTCCAATACATAGGGCGCCAGCTGCACATAACCGATAGCGCCGCCAAACCACCACATGCCAAAGGTCAGGATCATCCACCAGAACAGTCGCGTGCGAACAATCTCCTGGATCGTACCTCCGGCCTCTGACGCTCCGGTGGTCGACGCGACGGTTGGCTGAACGTACGCGCCAGGTTGCGGCTCTATTTCATAGGGCCGCATGCCTCTTACGGCAGGATCCCGGAACAAAAACATCGCGGCGCCGACAATAATTCCACCGCAAAGCAACCCCAGCCAAAGATAGGCTTCTCGCCAACCCACTTCACGGATCAACACCTCGGCGATGGGCGCGATGAAAAGCGTCCCCGTGCCCCCACCCAGTGCCGCGATGGCACTAGCCAAGCCTCGACGGCTTATGAACCAACGCGAAACAGTGGACACAAGCGGAGCCCAGGCCGCCCCCATACCAATTCCCGCCACGCCCCCGTACAAAGCATAGAGTTGCCAAGGCTCGGAGATAAACGCGCCGAGCGCGGTACCAACCCCCATCAACAAGCCACCGATAGTTATCGTGATTCTTGGCCCGAACCGGTCGACACACCACCCCATCGGGAGCGCCGCCATACCGTAAACTATCAGGCCCGTTGACATCGCCCCCGACACAGTCGCTCGGCTCCAGCCGAACTCCTCGACCAGGAACGGATAGAAAATTGTGAAAGAAAAAAAGGTCCCGTAGCCGGCGAGACCGATGACGAGACAG
>JAPKDN010000686.1 GCA_028822575.1 Alphaproteobacteria bacterium
GCGGCGTCACCCGCCTGCTGGACATGGGTATCGAACCGTATCTATTGGCGGCGTCGCTGCGGGCGGTACTGGCGCAACGCCTGGTCCGCCGCCTTTGCGAGACATGTAGAACATCGCGGCAAATTTCCTCCGAGGAACGCGTGTTGCTCGGTCCCGGAGCATCAGACATCTCATGTATATCAACACCCGTCGGCTGCGCCGCCTGCCATGGTACCGGCTATGCTGGACGACTACTGTTATCGGAAATTCTGGCAATCACCCCCACCCTTCGGCAGGCGATCATTGAAAACGCCGGGCCCTTTAAACTGAGGGCGCTGGCCGCCATCGGCGCGTCAAGCGGCTCTCTCCTAGATAGCGGCATATTGGCCTTGCGTGACCGGCGCACCAGCTTCTCAGAAGTCCTGAACGCGACCGGCGCGGACGAAACATGACGGACATGAACCCCCGAGAAACCCCGAATGACAGCACCAGGAACTGGCGGGGTCATTCAGTCAACCAACGCCATTTCAGGGCGTTCCTGCGACAGCTCGCAGCACTTCTACGGGCGGGATTGCCGGTCGACCAAGCGATGGATCTATTGTCGCGCCAGCATGATATGCCAAGCGCCGCTCGCCTCGCCGCCGGGATAACCTCGCGGGTGCGTCAGGGTAGCGCGCTTTCCGAAGCAATGGCGGCGGAGCCGGGCGTGTTCAATGAGCTGGACCTTTCGGTGATCACGGCGGCAGAAACGTCCGGACGGATGGCCGAGGCCGTCACCAGGCTGGCCGACTATCACCAGAGGCGCGACGCGGTATCCGACAGGGTTCGCGCGGCCCTGATCTATCCATTGATCCTCGTCGTTGCGGCGGCGCTAGCAATAACCGTGTTGTTTGTCGTCGTGGTACCCGGTCTCGCGCCGCTGCTCGCCGACGCCGGGGACAAGCTTCCGCTCGCAACACTCATAGTACTGGCCTTGTCTGACTTTTTGATCGTTCATGGGTGGATGCTTCCGGTGATCCCGGCGGCTCTTCTCATCGTCGGGACACTGCCCGCGGGACGGCGAGCCCGGGACCAACTGGTGCTCTCGATCCCGATCATCGGTCCCTTGTGGGCCAGGATAGAGACCGAACGATGGCAGCGCGGTCTCGGCATTCTGCTCGCCAACGGCGTTGCCCTCCCCCGGGCGACCGCGGTCGTCGCCGGAGGCTTTTCCAATCAAACCTTGAAAACATCCGGCGCCCATATCGCCAACGCGATCCCTCAGGGGCGCGGGCTGGCGGTTCTGATGGCCGAATGCGGCTGCTTCCCGACAATCGCGGTTCAACTTGTTCGTGTCGGCGAGGAGGCCGGCGGTTTGGACGCCATGCTTCTGCAAAGCGCCGATCATCAACACGAAGAGGTGGAACAGAGCCTCACTCGGCTGATCGGATTGATTGAACCCGTGCTGATCCTGGTCCTTGGATTAGCGGTCGCGGGAGTCGTTCTGGCGCTACTGACCACTGTAACCAGTCTCAACCAAACCCTGGTCGGAGCGTGAGAGCGCAGCGCCGACCCGCCGCGGCCCTCAATCGTCGCCAAGGCGGGTTTACACTCCTGGAAATCCTTGTCGGGTTCGTGATCATCGCCATGGTCACGACCGTGGCCCTCCGATCCAGTTCATTCTCGATCGACGCCTCCGGTAAAACCGGCGACGCGACACGGGCGGCTTTACAGGCGCGGGCCTTACTGTCCGAATTCGGCGTCAGTCGGCCCTTGGAGGAAGGGGAGTTCACCGAACGGTTGGACGACACTACCGCGTGGACATTGCAGGTTTCCAAACTTCCCTCGTCGACACCCCTTCTCGATGCGCATGCCTTGACCCTCGCGGTTACGACCGGGCGGGCACGCGTGGTTTTGAGAACCCACAGGATCACCCCAACCCAGCGGGCGCCATGAAGCGGGCAGGCTTCACTTTATTGGAAATGCTCGTGGGTTTATCGCTCATGGCGCTGCTCGTGATCATGCTTGGGGATGGGCTGCGTGCCGGATTGGAGGTCACCAATCGCGTCGACTCAAGAACCAAGGACACCCAGGCCATGGTAATCGCGCATCGGGCCTTTCATAGTCTTATCGAATCCGCATTCCCGCTCCGCTCCTACGACACGCATGGCGCGCATCTTCAATTTCGGGGCGATGAGACATCCTTGGAACTTGTTGGCCCGGCTTCGTCTCAGCAATCCGGCGGTTTAACGACGCAGGGAATACGCCTTGAGGATGGCGCGCTTGTGCTGACCAACGGGCGCGGATGGCGCGACCGAGCGGCCAGCCTATCGAGCGATGCCAAGCTATCCTATTTTGGCGTACCCGAGCGTGGCCAACCCGCAAAATGGCTATCCAAATGGGAGAATCGACCCGATTTCCCCCGGCTCGTTCGAATGCGGGTGCCGGGCTGGCCCGACGCGATCGCGCGTCCCAGGCTACGAGAGGCGGTCCGATGATCCACCGCCCCGGCCACGATCGCAAAAAACGGCGCCGAGAGCACGGCGTCGCGCTCGCGATGGTGCTTGGTGGCCTGGTTATATTGTCGATGATATCCATCGCCTTGCTTTCCCGCGCGGGCC
>JAPKDN010000687.1 GCA_028822575.1 Alphaproteobacteria bacterium
ACGTGAACAATTCTCGGAACACTCCGACTACTTAACCGCGGGAGAAGACGAACTTAACAAGTCGGAAGACACTGGACGACTGAACAACAAAAGTCTCAAACCAGCTGCCAGTAAAGCGACATGCAGCACATCTGCAGATAGCGTCATCTGTAGCAGTACTGAAAATAACAATGAAAGTAGTCTTCTTGATAACATTGTCTAAATGACGGGAATGACATGGTCAGCGCAGGTTTTCTTACCCTCAACATTACGGGTAGACCATTTCAAGGGGCTCGATAATCGCTACTGTAAATTGCGGGAAGGGACGACCAGCAGGCATTTAACCACAATGTTACAAAGAGCAAAACATTTCTTATATCCGACTTAATTCAGAGAACTTTCTAATTGGCCCTTTCTCACATTGACCATAATAGCACCTGAATAGGTCTATCTAGTCATCTTAATCTAAATTACGGCACATACGTTATTCTCGGCACGATGGCAGAAACGTTCGACCGAAGCCAGTATTTCATCGGCTGATTTTGTCCATTTGAAAGGCTTTGGATTTTCATTGTGGGCATCGACAAAACTCATGATTCCGGCCTCCAATTTTCTCCCCATCGAACGAATGGGCCAGTGCGTTAGAATTTCACGATACACTTCATACGGAATTGGCAAAGGCTTCTAGGCCTTCTGTCGGGGGCGCTGTCGAGACGGGAAGTTCAATGTGGATACGCACGGTCAGCTCGAGCATCAGCAACGAATAAATGCGAAAGCCATGAAGAGCGGTGTCGGCCAACAAGCGATCAATTCCATCGGCTGTCCACCAGCCCCGCGCAAGCGTTTCCTTGCGGGTCAGTATCGAGCGGGCGAGCGACGTCAGTTTATGGTCCATCCACGCCGGTACGGGTGAGGAAAATCCCTGTTTCGGTGCGTTGATGACGGCCTCAGGAAGGAAGCGTTCTGCTATTCGTCGCTCAAGACCTTTTTGCCGGTTACCAGCGGTGCGAATTTCCGGCGGCACCGCCAGCGCGGCTTCGACCAGTCGGTTATCGAGGAACGGCACCCTGCCTTCGACGCCGACGGACATCGAAGACCGGTCAAGGAGGGTCAATAGATCTTCCGGAAGATAGGTCTCGAGATCGGCAAAAAGGGCCGCTGTCTGCGTCGGACCCTCGAAGGCAGCGAAGGACCGGCTCTGGGCCGGGGTAACGCAACCGCCTCGGTTGCCGATTAACTTCAAAATGGGTGATGGAAACTGGGTCGAATGATCGTGCAGATAGGCGCCGCGGTCTTCAAAAAATTTATAGGCACGGGCCAAACGCCAGGCATTCATCGGTGAGACCCCTCCGACCATAGGTTCGGCTACCCGGTGTCGCAACCAGCCTGGAAGAGTTAAATAGTGGCGTTCAATGGGGCGCTGGAAATAGCGCGCGTAACCGGCGAACAGTTCGTCACCGCCGGTGCCGTTGAGCGCGACTTTCATGCGCTTTCCCAACTGCCGGGCGATCAGGTAATTGGGCAACAGGGCCGGGTCATTCAGCGGTTCGTCGCAGAACCAGGCTAGCTTTGGCAGGTGTTCGGCGAGCGAAGACAAGCCCAGGTCCAGTTGTTCATGGCGGGTACCGTAACGTTTAGCGACGCTTGCGGCGAGCGGCGCCTCATCGACCGGTGCTCCCTGGAAGCGAACCGTGTAGGTATTTATCGGTTGGTCCAGCTGTTCGGCGGCCAAGGCCACCAGAAGACCGGAATCGATGCCCCCGGAAAGCAACAGCCCGACCGGCACATCGCTGCGCAGTTGTAACCGGACGCTGTCTCTGAGCAGTGTGACAAGATGATCCTCGATGGCATCTCGGGTGGTCGGCAGATCCGCCGCCATGTGCGCCCGCCAGTAGCGCTCGATCTTGATGGAACCGTCGCTGGAAGCCTTCAGCAGATGGCCCGGCGGCAGCTTGTTGATGCCTTTGAACAGGGTTTCAGGCGCCGGAACATACCCATGTGCTAGATAGGAAGAAACGGCTCGTTCATTGATTTCGGCCTTGACCTGGCCCGATGCGAAGAGCGCCTTGATTTCCGAAGCGAAGACGATCCCGCCTGCGGCGAGCTCCACCCAGTACAAAGGCTTGATGCCCAGTCGGTCTCGTACCAGCAGCAAATTGTCATCGTCCCTGTTATAAAGGGCCAGCGCATACATGCCGTTAAGTTGTTGGACGAAGTCTTTGCCGAGGGCGCGAGCCAAAGGCAACACCACTTCCATGTCGCCCCTGGTCTGGTACTGGTATTTTTTTGCTTGCGGCGAGCGGCGAAGTTCACGGTAGTTATAAATCTCGCCGTTGCCGATCAGTACCCGCCGGCCCTCTTCTTCGATGATCGGTTGATCTCCGGTTTCAAGGTCGATGATTGCCAGCCTTGCAAAGCCGCACTGGTAGCGTCGATCGGTGCTGACGTGACGGCCGGACCCATCTGGGCCACGGTGGGCCATGATCGCGATCATGGCATCCAGATTAGCCTCAACCTTTGGAGCGTTGCGGGGCAAAAAAAGGCCAGCGATACCGCACATTCAAATTTTCTCCACGACCATCTTTTAGCTCCGGGGAAG
>JAPKDN010000688.1 GCA_028822575.1 Alphaproteobacteria bacterium
CTGCGCGCCCGCCCGGGTACTATTCTCGAAGCCGCCTTGATGGCAGACGGGGTGCCCAACGATCAGGTCCACGAGATCTTGAATACCGCCGAAGGCCAAGACCGAGCCTTCAAAAAGATTGAGGAAATCAGACCCCATGTCGCACTGTGGTGGACCGCAGGCGCGCAGCCGGCCCAGGCCCTCGGCAGCGGTGAGGTCGTCATGTCGAATGGCTGGAACGGACGCCTGCAGACCGGCATCGACGATGGTCTTCCAATCAAAATTGTCTGGAACGGCGCGGTTGCTGAGTTGGGCTATTTCATGCTGGTCAAGGGTGCGCCCAATCGGGATGCGGCGATCAAATTGCTCAGTCACATGGTGTCCCCGGCCGCTCAAGCCGAATTCCACAAGTACGTTTCCTACGGCCCAATAACACCGAAAGCTTGGGATAGCATTCCAAAGGAATCTTGGTCGCGGTTACCCTCGTCCCCCGAAATTTTGAAGCAGTCGGTATTTCTTGACGCCCAGTGGTGGGTGGAAAATGGTGATGCCATGCGTGAGCGGTATCAAGCCACGATCTCCGAATGAGAACGTTCATGACATAGGCAGTTGAACTGACATGACCCTTTGGTTTTCTAAAGATGAGTTCAACTCTCGTTTAGCGCAAATCCAGGCCGCGTTGCTTCAGCGCGGCCTGGATGGCTTGGTTGCCCTGCAACCCGAGACCATCACCTGGACAACGGGGTTTTACACGCGCGCCTATTCAAGCTTTCAGGTAGCCGTAATTCCCGCGCAGGGCGAGCCGCATTTGTTGTGTCGCGATGTATCGGCCTACTATGTTGAGACGACCTACGCTTTCTCCCGTTCCAGTTTTTGGTCAGATGGTCACGACATGCGCGAGGCGGCGCTCGACGTGATCGCCCGAACCCTCGGCAAAAAAGCCCGGATCGGGATCGAGGCAGATGCCTGGCCCCTCAATATTAACCTACACCAATTTCTAGCCGGCGGACTTAAATGTGCCGAGTGGGTGAATGTTGGTGATATTACGTCGCGCTTGCGTCTCATCAAATCGCCGGCGGAAATCGACTATCAACGTGAAGCGGCGGCGGCGGCGGAAGCCGGAATGACGGCCGGCGTCGGGGCGGCAATGGCGGGCAACAGCGAGCGCGACGTAGCCGCCGCCGTTTGCGCTGCACTGGTGAAGGCAGGCAGCGATACGCCCGGCCCCGGTGTTCTATCGTCGGGTGAGCGGGCGAACCATCTCCATGGCGGGCCAACTGATCGCCATCTGGCCCATGGTGACACTCTGCAACTTGAGCCGACACCGCATGTCCGCCACTACAATGCGCGTTTCATGCGCACCATCAAAATCGGCGCGGCTTCTGACAGGGATCGAGAGATCGCGGATTTGTTGATCGAGTTACAGGACAACGCCCTGGCCGCCGTTGCACCGGGTGTGGCAGCGACGGTGCCAGACCGCCTTTATCGGGAAGCCATTCTCGGCAGCGGTTTGGTTCGGTCCTATACGAACAAGACTTTCTATTCCATTGGGCTGATGATGAGTCCAACCGGGGCGGAGCCGCTTGAGGTAACGCCCGAGAGCGACTGGTGCTTCGAGGTAGGTATGACATTTCATTCCTACCTTCTTGTCGCCGGGTTTGGGTTTTCTGAAACCTTAGTGGTAACGCTGGGTGGATTTGAGCGTTTGACCAATTACCCCCGCGCACTGATCGTCAGCGGATAGATAAGCAAGGATGGATCCGTCGAGCAACGATACCTCCGACGTACTGACCTCAAAGGCTGCTGGATTTTTAATCCGCTGGGCGCCGATGCTGGCGCTGGCGCCCCTGATCATTTTGCTTCTGGTCCTGTTTGCCTGGCCCATCGCCGGCGTGATTGGTAACAGTTTTGGCGAGGATGACTTATCTCTTGCTATCTATGAAAAAGCGTTGTCGAGCGCCGTCTACCGACAAATATTTTACAATACCCTTCAAATCGCCGCCTTAGTAACCATCGGGACCTTGCTGATCAGCTATCCGTTCGCCTATGTCATGGCGACGGTATCGCCGAAGATGGCCAAAATTTTGACATTCGTCGTTCTACTGCCCTTCTGGACCAGCGCCCTCGTTCGCACCGCCGCTTGGGTCATCCTTTTACAGCGTCAAGGTGTGGTCAACGTTTTGCTCACCTCGGCCGGGTTGATCGACGAACCGATCCGTTTTCTCTACAATCTTTCGGGCGTGCTGATCGGCATGATTCATGTGCTTATGCCCTTCATGGTCTTCCCGCTCTATGGTGCCTTTCGGTCGATCGACGGGCGGCTTTTGCAGGCCGCCAAGGGCCTTGGCACAGGGCCTTGGCGGAGTTTCCTGCGGGTTGTTCTGCCACTCAGTGCGCCTGGTGTCGCCGCAGGGGTCCTGATCGTCTTTATGACAGCGATCGGATACTATATAACTCCTTCCCTGATGGGTGGGCCAAAGCAGACCATGATAGCCCAGATGATCGCCTATCATATGCAAGAACAACTGGATTGGGGCATGGCGGCCGCCCTGGCGGTAATTCTGTTAATCGCAACGATGACAATATTCGCGGTCTTCCA
>JAPKDN010000689.1 GCA_028822575.1 Alphaproteobacteria bacterium
GAACAGCATCGGATTGGCGCCGAGGGAAAATTCGATGATATGCGCCGCCGGAGAGGCGGCCGAGACGTGAAGACCAGCGGCGAACATCAGCGCCCCACCCCAAAGATGCGGTGCTAGACGAATCTGGTAGGCGCTGGCGATGGCGCCAATACGCATGGCCTCGGTGATGCCGCCGCAGATCGCCAGATCAGGTTGAAAGATATCCGCCGCCCGCAGCTCCGCTAGATCCCGAAAGGCAAAGCGCGTAGCCTCGCTTTCGCCGGTGGCGATTGGGATATCAGTATTGGCGCGTACTTCGGCTAGCCCGCGTTTGTCGTCGGCGGTAACAGGCTCCTCGAACCAGGCTAAATCGCAGTCCTCGACCAGCCGGCAAAACCGCTTGGCCTCGGCGACACCAAAGGTGCCATGGGCATCACACATGATGTCTATATCTGGGCCGAGCGCCTCGCGTGCTGCGCGCACCCGGGTGGCTGAATGACGGGGCTCGCCATCGGCAACTCCGACCCTCATCTTCACCGCCTTAAAGCCGCCGCGATCGATATAGGATTGCAACTGCTCGCCAATTTTGTCAGCCGGCGCCCAACCGCCCGACGCATAGGCCGGCATGCGCTCATGTCGACGCCCACCCAAGAGACGCCAGACAGGCGCATCGAGGGATTTTCCCAGAATATCCCACAGCGCCATGTCAATCCCGCTGATCGCCGAGACAGTGATACCGCGCCGCCCAAGAATCGGAAACACATGCCCCCGATCCAACGCGTAATGGCCTCGCACACCGCTATAAAAATTCTCCCAATGCCTTGTGATATCGCGGGGGTCATCACCAATGATCATCGGCCCCAATTCACGCTCTATCAACGAAACGACGGCACGGTTGTCACCGGCACTGGCGACGGTCGCCTTTCCCTCTCCATGACCAACAAGACCACACTCGGTCTCGATCCGAACCAACGCCATATCAAAGGACGCGATCAGGCCAAAATCCGAGCGATGGCGCTGTGCCTCAGGAATAGGGACGTGCAGCCACCACGCCCTTACCGACTTTATCTTCATTCAGAGCTTCCCATCCCACGAATTCTACTTCAAAAAAGGTAAATCAGATTCGTTTGCACAAGGGCTAGACTTTAAATCGATCCGGGAATAAGTGAGGCACTATCTTTTTCCGCCTCAGATTCAGCTATGAAGCCTCATCCAAAATCCAGCTTCCGAACCTTGTTTATTATGATCCGAATTTATCGGATGACAGGTCGAAAAAGAGGATAATGGATTGACCTTGCCCTGTTTGCCAACTATACGACTCGGATGAATCTGACGACCTTTTCTTAGCTTTGACCCGTGGTAAACCCAGACCTAGCGGATAAACCCGCAACAAGCCAGTGCACCGATTCGGAAATTATTCGAAGCCTTCAAGCGGGGAATGTCGCCGAAGAACTCAGGGGATTGCGGACGCGTATTCTCCTGACCCCCGAAGACTTCCATGCCTGTTATCTAGCGTCCTTGGCTTTTGCTGGCCTCTCCAATCGCGAGGCGGAACGTTCTTGGCTGGAACGTGCGCTCGTGATCGCGCCGAAAAATACTCACATCGAAACTTCCCTTGGCATCTCTCGGCTGCGCGACGGTGACACCAACGCCGCGCACGCCGCTTTCGACAAAGCAATCCGGCACAGCTGGAACTTCGCTCCCGCGCGATACAACCGCGCCTTGATCGAGCTTGAGGCGATGCATTTCGCGCGTGGCTGGTCGGATTACGAATGGCGGTTTTCCTATCCTTCGGCACCCGGGGTTTGGCGCGAATTTCCAAGCCCGGTTTGGGATGGAACCAGTCCCCTTGATGGCAAACTTCTTGTGTGGGCCGAACAATCGATCTCCACGCAAATCCTATTCAGTTCGGTCCTCTGGGAATTGGACCTTCCGGGCGGGTTAATCATCGAAACGGCCGCAGAACTCATCCCACTTCTTGAGCGCGCCATGCCCGATGTGGAGATTGTGCCGGTTGCCACGCCAGCGAATCCAAGACTTTTTCAGGATGACATCGCGGCGCAAATTCCCTTGGGACGCCTATGCGGGTTAAAACGCCAGTCGCTCGAGGCTTTCAAAAATGGGAAACAGAACTTTCTATACGCCGAAGCGGAACGCAGCATCGACCTCATGCTTGATCTCGCCAAGCCAGAAAAATTTACCATTGGATTGGCCTGGCGCGAGGGTGGCGTAAACGGCGTCAGCCTCCCATTGGCCCAGCTGGAGAATTTGCTACGTGTGCCGAATATCACTTGGGTCAGTTTGGAGGACGATCAGGCGCTCGCGGAAATAGGGGCATTCGAAGCGAAGACCGGTATTCACATTGTAAACGATCACGGGGTCGACACGGCATGCGATCTGGATGGTCTGGCGGCTTTGGTCTTAGCATGTGATCTCGTGCTAAGCGTCGACAAGCCCGCCGCGCATTTAGCCGGCGCCCTTGGACAGAGTGTCTGGACACTTCTGCCGGATCGCCGGATGGCCCGATGGTACTGGTTCAGCGGGCATCTTCCCCGCCCCATAAAACTGGCGCGGTGGTATCCCTCCATGCGACTGGTG
>JAPKDN010000690.1 GCA_028822575.1 Alphaproteobacteria bacterium
ATCCCATGTCGAGCATCCGGTCGGCCTCGTCGAGGACAAAGACCTCGACATTTTCCAATCGGATATGGTCTTGCTCCATTAGGTCGAGTAAGCGGCCTGGTGTCGCGACCAGGACATGGACGCCCTGAGACATCATTTTGATTTGTGGGCGGATCGATACACCGCCGAAGACTACGCCGGTGCGCAGTCCGAGATAGCGGCCATAGGTCCGCAAACTGTCATGGATCTGCCCCGCCAACTCGCGGGTCGGCGCCAGGATGAGGCCGCGTGGGCGCCGGTGATCCGGCTTGCCGGCTTCCCGGCCCAGGCGGTTCAAAAGCGGCAGCGCGAAGGCGGCGGTCTTGCCGGTGCCGGTCTGCGCGACGCCCAAGAGGTCGTGTCCTTCCATCAAGGGTGGAATGGATTTTTCCTGGATCGGTGTAGGGGTCGTGTAACCTTCTTCGGCAATGGCGCGAAGAATCGATTTGGCCAACGGAAAGTCCGTGAACTCGGTCATATAGTATTTTCTTTCTTAGAATAAAATAGCGCCGCGCCGTCCCAGTTTTCGGGACAGTCAGCGTGCAAGCACGATGCAAGCATTGGCGGCACAGCTCGCAAAAACAGCAGCTGGCCTAACGAAACGCCTACATTTGTCGGAAATAAACGGGGCCGGAAAAAATCCCTAAGGGGCCGGCTATCGATCGGTATTCGACCTTGAAGGAGCATCGCTGTGCGAAGATAAGAGGGCGATGGCGTGAAAAGTCAAGGAATTTTGGAAGAAAACGTGGATTCTTATATCGGATTCAATATGTTAAACAACGTGTGAAAATCAATTATATCAGGCTCGGGCGATGGATTTGATCTTGGCCCGTCGTTGGCCTGACCGATGGGCTATTTCGTTATCTTGGGATTCAATCGCGGTACGGGCGAGATCGTCGATGGTGTCGCCGTATGATTCGTCGAGCTGTTCATTAGCGACCCGGCGATTGGAAGTGACAGTTCCGTCTTCGTAGGTGACGTTGAACATCATGAACGCCGGTGCCTTGCTGTTTGATTTTCTACGCGCCATGACGGTCCCCTTTCGAAGGAAGGGACCACGGCGACCCCTTCTAGCGCCCTGTCATATTGATTGGTGGCCTTGGACTCAAGCTTTCACCGCGGTACGCGCCGATTTCAAGGTCATTGTGCTCAAGGTCAAGCCATCGCCTTGACCTTGAGGTCCAGCTCCTTGATCATCGCGTCGCGCATGACGAATTTCTGGATTTTGCCGGTGACGGTCATCGGAAATTCGTCGACAAACCGGATATAGCGCGGGATCTTGTAATGGGCGACTTGTCCCTGGCAAAACGCCCGGATCTCGTCCTCGTCCAGCGTCTCGCCATCGACCGGTTTGATCCAGGCACAAAGCTCTTCGACAAAACGCGGGTCGGGAACGCCGAAGACTTGAACGTCGCTGATCTTTGGGTGCCGATAGAGATATTCCTCGATCTCGCGCGGATAGATGTTCTCGCCGCCCCGGATCACCATGTCCTTGAGCCGGCCGACGATATTACAGAATCCCTCGGTGTCCATGGTCGCCAGATCACCGGTATGCATCCAGCCCGCGACGTCGATTGCCTCGGCGGTGCGCTCCGGGTCGTCCCAATAGCCCTGCATGACGTTATAGCCCCGGGCCAACAACTCGCCGGTGACTCCGGGAGCGACGATCCGGCCATCTTCGTCAACCACCTTAACTTCCACATGAGGGAAGATCCGCCCGACCGTGGAGACCTGTTTTTCCATTGGATCATCGGTTTCACAGAGCGTGATCACCGGGCTGGTTTCGGTCATGCCGTAGCCGATAATCATCTCCGAGCAATTCATGTCGGCGACGACCTGTTTCATCACCTCGATCGGGCAGGGCGAGCCGGCCATGATTCCGGTGCGCAGCGAGGAAAGATCGAACTCGTTGAAGCGAGGATGCGCCAACTCGGCGATGAACATGGTCGGCACGCCGTGCAGCGCGGTGCAGCGTTCCTCGTGGATCGCCTCCAGAACCGAAAGTGGATCAAACGCCTCCTCCGGATAGATCAGCGCGGCGCCATGGGTGAGAACCGCGATGTTGGAGAGCACCATGCCGAAGCAGTGATACAGCGGTACCGGCACACAGAGCCGGTCCTCCGACGTGAATTTCATCCCAAGCCCGGTGAAGTAGCCATTGTTGAGAATATTAAAATGGGTCAACGTCGCGCCCTTGGGGAACCCTGTGGTGCCACTGGTGAACTGGATGTTGATCGGGTCATCGAATTGTAGCGTGCCCGCCAAACCCTCGATGCGCTGGTGGTGACTATCATCGGCGAGGTCGGCGATATCGGTGAAGTTGAAAAACCCGGGCGCGGTCTTTTCGCCGATTTGGATGGCGCTCAACAGGTGCGGCAACCGCGCGCTTTTCAAGGCACCCGGCGCGCAGCCATCAATCTCCGGCGCAAGCTCTCGTAGCATCGCCACATAGTCACTGGATTTGAAACTACTCGCCAGGATCAGTGCTTTGGCGCCAACCTTATTCAGCGCGTATTCGAGCTCCGATAGGCGATAAGCCGGGTTGATGTTGACCAAA
>JAPKDN010000691.1 GCA_028822575.1 Alphaproteobacteria bacterium
TCGCCCGCCTATTATTCCGCAGGCTTCGACTCCTCTGTTTATGACAAAGGATACGAGACCAGCTATCTTCATAGAATCACTGCGGCGTTTCTTGATGGCCGAGAAATCCTGACTGTCGCAGACGGTAAAAAGCTGACCGAAACCCAGAGAGCCAAACTGCGCGCTCAAGCCGCGATTATTGGCGAAAATTGGGAACGGGTGTTTGCCGAGGCGATCTTCAAGTATGCCGGTTCTGCGTACAAAGACATGGTAAAGATCAAGACCTTATTGGATGCTAAGCGCGATGCTTCAAAGGCAACGAAAGCCTATATCAAACATTGGAGCGAGCTGAAGGGTTTCTCCCTGGCGTTACAGACCGGCAAGACTAGCCTGGGTGAGACCGCGACGCGGCTGAACCGAATGGTCGGGTTTGGCCCACTCCTTCCGAACCTCAGCCAAGTGGTTGATATCGACCGCAAAGGTAATTTTGTCCGCGACCAGGGGGCCTCGTGGGGCGAGTACATGATGCACATGATCAAGGTGCAATCGTTGATGATCGACAAATTCAGCGTGAAGGCACGAAACAACGACATGACCAGCGAATTGGCCACCCTATCCGAGACGCTGGGTGAGTCGGAAAGTGCCGAAAACGACTAAGGTTGGAACTGTGGTGGGGCGGCGATTTAGCCGCTTCAACACGGGATTGTTAGGTAACTATGGAAACACTCACCCTAGACTATCTGGACCAGGTCCTGGATCCCTTCGTGAACCCGCGCAAGCGGGTTTTCGTCGGGTATCTATTCGCATCTTTCATTATCGCCATTAGCGCTTCGGTCTTTTGCATGCGCGCCTCCGTACTTGAAGCGGCACGCGGTTTTCTGTCCCATGAAGTCTGGTGGTCACGGTCGGCCCGAGCGGACTATCAGCTCTTATTGATCAACCAAGCGATGCTCTTGGGCCTCACGCCACGCCTGGTTTCCAAACTGGCGGTCGCCACCCTGATTTTTGAAAGTTTGCACCTGGTTTTTGACGGACGATTAGCTGCTCTGCCAAATGCTCCCGGCTGGTTGATAGCATGCTTGCTCACGGTGACCATGTTCATTCTTGATGACGCGGCAAAGTATCTGGTTCATCGAGCGTTGCACAAATGGCCAGTGCTATGGTGCTTCCATCAAGTACATCATTCGGCGGCAACCCTAACGCCACTGACGGTCTATCGCACCCACCCCGTCGAGAGCCTCATCTTTGCGCTGCGCGGCATACTCGTCCAGAGCTTGGTCGTGGCATGCTTCATCTATTTCTTCGGCGAACGGGCTGAACTGTTAACCGTTCTGGGCGCGAATCTACTGCTGTTCATTTTCAACGTGACAGGTTCGAACCTTCGTCATTCCCATATCTGGATATCCTATGGCCGTGTGGTGGAACATTTTTTCGTCTCACCAGCTCAGCATCAAATCCACCACTCCGTTGATTTGGATCACCACGATCGCAACTTTGGCGCCGTTCTAGCTATCTGGGATTGGTTGGGTGGGAGTTTATGTATCGCGAGCAAGAGACAGACCATCACCTTTGGTGTAAAGCGGGCTTCCGCCGCAACGCATGATCTTAAGACACTCTATATAACCCCATTCTTCAACGCCGCGCGGTGCGTCGTGTGTTTGCTCCCAAGGAAATCGAACCCAATGTCTAGACTTCTCTCCGGTAAAACCAAGCGCTCCGCAATCATTGCAATGGTTGGATACCTGCTATCAATTGGGTTTCTTGATCCCGACAACGCTAGGGCTGACGAAGTTCTCAATATCTACTCGCACCGGCAACCCTTCCTCATTCAGCCATTCATTGATGCTTACAAAGCCAAAACGGGCACCTCAGTCAACGTAGTGTTCGCGTCAAAGGGGCTCGCACAGAGGTTGCAGGCCGAAGGCGGCCGCAGTCCGGCAGACGTCATTTTGACGGTCGATATAGCGCGCCTTAATGTATACGCAGACAAGAATTTGCTGGAATCGGTTCGTTCCAAAACCTTGGAACGCGTTATTCCTTCCCACCTGAGGGATCCCAATGGCCGATGGTTTGCGTTTTCAAAGCGAGCGCGCGTTATCGCGGTCTCCAAGGAGGCATCAGACACTGGAGAAATCGCTCGATACGAAGATCTAGCGAACCCAAAATGGAGGGGCCGCATTTGCTCTCGGCCTGGTAGTCATGTCTATAATCGAGCTTTGATCGCATCCTTCATCGACACCATGGGCGTGGAAAAAACCGAGGCTTGGGCAAGAGGTGTCGTCTACAATCTAGCCCGTCGTCCCCAAGGGAATGACCGTGCCCAAGTCAAGGCGATCTATGAGGGTGTTTGCGATATTGCCATCATCAACAACTACTATTTTGGTAAGCTCAAGCACTCGGCAAAAGAATCGCAACGCGCGTGGGCCGATGCGGTGAGATTGATTTTTCCCAATCAGGCTGACCGCGGTAGCCATGTCAATATTTCAGGCGGAGGGGTCGCGAAGCATTCCAAAAACAAAAGAGAGGCCATTAGGTTCCTCGAATTTCTTACGTCCAATCAGGCGCAGGAGCTATACGGCGCGATAAACTTC
>JAPKDN010000692.1 GCA_028822575.1 Alphaproteobacteria bacterium
TCAAGTGCCGTCCGAGTTTGCAAGGACAGCCTATTTGGCGAGGTGGGCCGGATTCGATGGTGTGCAAGTTCCCGGGGGGGGGCGGATTGCAACCCATTCAATTTCCTTCGCCACTGTACAATAAGCGGAGTGACAAATACGGAGGGCCACCACCAACCGTAGGCTTTTCCACGAGATCACACAGAGTGGCCGGAAGGTATGCCCGTGAAGTGCAGACGAAGGATGAGAACGGCACGAAGGCGGGCCCGGCTGTGCTATTACGCTTAGAACCGGGAGGGCTGTCGTCGGCGGGTGGCGGGTCAGTCGTTGCTTCGAAATGAACATGCCAACCGCCCGACTGTGATAAAATGGAGGCGGCGTTTGCATCCTAGCGACCGTTACTCTCAACGTATCAAGTGTTGATGCAGTGGCCGCCGATCACTCGTAGCGACATCTCACTGGGCCAGGCCTCTGCAATAACAGATTTTGAAGGTTCACCATGACGAGTTCGGAACAGGTTTCTTTCGCAAAAGACAAAACTTTGTTTACGCCCGGCCCGCTGACCACTAGTCAATCGGTCAAACAGGCAATGCTACGTGATCTGGGGTCGCGTGACACTGATTTTATCCAAACAGTTCGCCAAATACGCCGGATTCTGCTGGACGTCGCGGGTGTGCCCGGGGCGGATGTAGCGGGCGACCACGGGTACGAAGTCGTGCTCATGCAAGGCAGCGGAACTTTCGGCCTTGAATCGGTCATCGGTTCGACGGTTCCCATGGATGGAAAACTTTTGGTGATCATTAACGGGGCTTATGGCGACCGAGTCGCCAATATCGCCAGGGTCCTGAAAATCGAAACCACGACACTCGAATATTCCTCGAATGTGGCGCCCTCGGCCGCGGATGTAGATCGCGTTTTGACCGAGGATAAGGCGATCACCAATGTCTTCGTTGTACACTGCGAGACAACAAGCGGCATCATGAACCCCATCGAGCAGATAGGTGCGGTTGTGGCGCGCCACCGCAAGACCTACTTCGTTGATTCAATGAGCGCGTTTGGCGCCGTCCCGTTTGACTTCGAAAAGTGCAAAATCGATTTCCTCGTTTCGTCCGCCAACAAATGCATCGAGGGCGTGCCGGGCTTCTCGTTCGTGATCTGCCGTCGTTCCTCGTTGCTTGCCGCCGAAGGCTGCGCCCGTTCCGTGAGCCTTGATTTGCTGGCGCAATGGCGAGGGCTGGAAACCAATGGCCAGTTTCGCTTCACGCCGCCAACACATTCAATCTTGGCATTCGAGCAGGCGTTGTGCGAATTGGTGGCGGAAGGCGGTGTTGATGGCCGGGCCACTCGCTACCGTGCCAATAATCAAACGCTGTTGTTGGGCATGCGAGAGATCGGTTTCGCTGAATATCTTTTGCGCGAACAGCAAGGTGTGATTATCACCGCTTTTTGTTATCCGGATCACCCACGTTTTCTGTTTGATGACTTCTACAGGCGATTGAACGAAAAGGGCTTTGTGATCTACCCCGGCAAAGTTTCGAATATCGATTGCTTTCGCATCGGTAATATTGGCCGTCTCTTCAGGAGCGACATACTCGCGTTGCTTGCCGCAGTCCGGTCTACCTTAGAGGAAATGGGCGTTACGCTCGCGTGATCTGATCTGCGCTAGTGAGAGAGAAATTCCATGAAGGCTATCTTATTTTCAATCGGCGAGGATTTTGGCCGGCCGAGTTCCGCTCGCGCGCCTCTCTTCACCATGATCTCAAGCAAAGCTGGGCCGCGCGCGGCGCGAAGCTCGGCGACTTTGCCGGCTAGGTCTTTGTGCCGTTCGACCCGCCATGCCTCCACGTAGCCGCACCCTTTTACAATCTGCGTGAATGAGACCGACAGGCCCGCCGTCGCCATACCACCAACGGAGTCATGTACACCGTTGTTGAAGATGACATGCTTGAAATTTTCAACGCCCGCTGCGCCGACAATCGCGGCGGCGCCCATATGCATCAGCATGGCCCCGTCGCCATCGAGACAAAACACCTGCCGATTAGGTTGCGCGTGCGCAATTCCTGCGGCGATCTGAGACGCGTGCCCCATCGAGCCAACCGTTAGGAAGTCACATCCGCTGTTCTGTCCGTTACGAACTCGATATTCGTAAAGTTCACGCGACAATTTTCCTGTTGTGGAAACAATTGCATCGCTCACATCTAGGTCCGCGACAACGGCCTGGATAGCCTGCTCCCGGGTCATCTGGAAATCGGCGGTTGCTGTTGCGGTCGACTTGTATGGCTCGAATGTATCTTTGCCAACTACCAGTGCAACGGGTCTTTTTTCAGCTTCCGCGATTGCCAGCAACGCCTTTACGCACGCTTGCGCCCCTTCGGGTTCCACCGGCAGGATACGGTATGGAACATCCATTGTTTCCAGCATGCTGACGGTGATCTTACCCTGCTTGACATGTTGTGGTTCGTCCTTCGTGCCAGGTTCTCCGCGCCAGCCGATCAGCAACAGCATCGGTATGCTGTAAACGTCCGGATCCGCCAGCGATAGGAGTGGATTGATCGCGTTGCCCTGCCCGGAGTTTTGCAGATAAACCAG
>JAPKDN010000693.1 GCA_028822575.1 Alphaproteobacteria bacterium
ATTTGATTGATTGCCCGTTCCCTGTCATCGTCTATACAGGCGGTAATAACCAGGATCCTTTGAACCTCGTCACGGCCCCTGCCGACTTCAGCCATGCCGGCCTCGAGATGTTCCAGGGCCCAGGCGACCGCTTCGGGCGCCGCGCCAACATGGATCAATACTCCATCCGCGATCCGGCCAGCCTGCGCCAACATCTTTGGCCCCGTGGCCGCGACAATGATTGGAACCCGAGGGTAAGGCGGGTCCACCGTGACCTCCAGCGCGCCAAGGTCCGTGGGCTCCCCGCTGTAAACGCCGCGCCAGAGCGCCACCGCGTCCGCCATGTTGGCTAGTGTCGCCGCCTTGCGCCCGATGATATAGGCGGAGCTGTATCCGGTGCCGACCACGAGATCGGCACGGCCGTCGGAGGCATCGTCCAGGGTGGCGATCGTGCTCGCGGTGGTGAGTGGATGACGGGTCAACGGATTGGTCACACCGGGTCCGAGGCGAAGACTGGAAGTCTTTTCCGCCGCCGCCCCCAGATGCATATAAACGTCACGCCAGCGCCCGGCGAGCATCGGCGTGTCGGGCATCCACATGAAGTCGAAACCGGCCGCCTCGACCTCGGTTGCATAAGCGGCGGTATCCCGGGGCGACCCGACCGTGGGTACGCGCAGGCCAAAACGAAGGGCCATGACTCTATCCCTCTGATATCAAGCTTCAGTTTTCCTTGGCTGTCCTTTGCAGGGTAGAGTGGAAAGACTGGCGTGGACAAGCGCTACTGGTGCCATGACCACATGGCCGATTATGGATGGTGGAGAACAGCTTCATGGAAGTCGGTTTCGGCATTCCCAACAATCAAGGCGTCGAGGATTCAAACGATCTGGTCACCATCGCGGTCGAGGCCGAGCGACTTGGATATTCTAGCGTCTGGGTGCGAGAGCATCTGTTCCATTCGACTTATGTGGCGGAACGGCTTGGCGACAAGCCTTATCATGACGCCCTGACAGTCCTGACCGCCATCGCCTGCTCGACGAAGACGGTCCGGCTCGGCACGTCGGTGTTGGTTCTGCCATGGCATCATCCGGCGCGACTGGGAAAGATGATCGCGACCCTCGATCACCTCTCGGGCGGCCGGGTGGCGTTAGGCGTCGGGGTAGCGATAACCGAGGATGAGTTCGAGAATCTCGGTGTCGATTTCAAGACTCGTGGCAAGCGCATGGACGAGACCTTGGGCGCGCTCCAGGCGCTTTGGACCCAGGACGTGCCAGTGTTTTCCGGTGAATTTTTCCAATTTGACGGGCTCAAGTTCTCGCCGAAGCCATTACAAAAGCCTTATCCGCCCCTGCTGATCGGTGGTTCAAGCGCGGCGGCGCGGCGCCGGGTTGCCCGTTTTGGCGATGGCTGGCACACGCTTCGATTGTCGCCGAGCCAATTCGCCGAGGGCAGACGCGACATAATTCAACGGACCGAGGCGGAAGGCCGCGATCCGGCGCGACTGCACTTCTCCATCACCTTACCCGTCGAATTTACCGGGGCACCGCCAAGCGCCGCCATTCAGGACCGCACGGCTCTTACCGGGACGGATATGGACATCGCCGATACCGTGCGCGCCTATGAAGCGGCGGGGGTGGACGAGATCGTCCTCGGCGTCAGCACCGCGGATTTGGCGCTGAACAACGAAGCGATGGTGAATTTCATGGAGCAGGTTTGGTCGAAAATCTGAGGGTTTTATGCAAGCTTGCTACTAAGACGTGGCGCGGGCGGCCTGGATCTTGCCCGACGGGGAGGCATTTCATGCCGCCAGTCTCGTCAAAACCTCCCGCGCGCGGCTCATGGCGACGGAGTAACCCGCGCCTAGGGATGGACATCGTTGGGGAGGCAGGCGCATCCTTCGCGATGATCTGTCCACCCGTCGACCGTCTCCCCGCGAGGATGGATGAGGCGGTAGCAATTTGCTTGGAGGCCCTGGGATGGCGAATGATGATGGCCTGATCAATGTCGCGCCGGTAACCCTGCATATCGGCGCTGAGATTTCTGGCGTGGACCTGTCGCGCCCCTTATCTAGCGCCACGAGGAATGCCGTCCACGAGGCATTTCTGAAGTGGAAGGTCATATTCTTCCGCGATCAAAACTTGGATCACCGGGCCCATATCGACTTTGCCCAGCAAATGGGCGAACCAACCATCGGCCACGCAGTTTTCGGACATGTCGAGGATTATCCCGAGATCTATTCGGTCTGCAAGTTCCGCACCGCCCAGGCCCATCGCGGCGCCAGGATGCAGCGACCCTGGACTGGTTGGCACACGGATATCACAGCGGCGATCAACCCACCGATGGCTTCTATTCTGCGAGGCGTGACGATCCCGCCCTATGGTGGCGATACGTTTTGGACCAATCTTGGCGCCGCCTATAATGGCCTGTCCAAAACCATGCGAGGTATCGTCGATGGTCTGAGCGGTATCCATCGCTTTGAGCCTCCTCGCGGCGCCTCGAATGACGCCGCCTATGATGAAAGTATTCGCAAACGCTTGATGGAGACCGAGCATCCCATCGTCCGCGTGCATCCAGAAACCGGTGAGCGCCA
>JAPKDN010000694.1 GCA_028822575.1 Alphaproteobacteria bacterium
CGTCATTGTCCAGCAAGACAATCGAGCGGTCGCCATCGAAACTCTTGAAGGAAAGGTTGCGGCCGCCGACGACAACGCCGTCAGCCTCGTGCAGGACGATGCCGCCGATGCCCTTGCGATGCGGGACCGTGGTGCTGATGCTCCCGTCGGCAGCGAGCGCGAAGACGCCACCGTTTAAGACGTCGCTATAGAGCAAACCCTTGGTCGGGTGCCAGGTCGGCCCTTCAACCAACCCATAACCAGTGGCGAGTTGTTCCATGGGACGGTTCCTCTTTGTTAGGCAATTAGGCCACGTCCCGATTTTTCAACCAGGACCATCAATTCAAGTCCAGGAGCTCCCTAGATTTCAGGGAAATGCCCGTCAGGCGTCGTCGCCAAGCACCTCTTGCAGAACCCGGCCCGCGTTCACCGCCGTCGGCCAGCCCGAGTAGAACGCGACATGGGTGATCATACCCTTGAGTTCCTCGGCGGTGACGCCATTGTCCATCGCGCGCTGAAAATGACCTTTGAGCTCCGGCGTCCGGTAGAGCGAGGCGAGCACGGTGCAGGTGACCAGGCTACGGTCGCGCTTGGTCAGTTCCGGCTGCTCCCAGACATCGCCAAACAGGACTTCGTCACGTAGTTTGCCAAGTTGCGGGATCATTTCGTAGACGGTTTGCTTGGCCATGGGGTTTCCTCCGTTGTATTAAAAAGGTGTTTAATTCTAACGTGACGGTGCCTCGTCCAGCGCCGCGACAATGCCTTCCAGATCTGGTGACGGCGCCGGGTAGCGCTTGATCACGTCCGGATCGTGACCGGGGACGATACGGGTTAGGTCGCCACCCAGTTTGGTGAGCTTACGATAGGATTCCAGCATCTTGAAGATATTCTCGTGGGTCTGAAACACCGGTTCCTTCTCGACGCTTTCATAGTAATGCGCGGTATCGGAAGCCAGCACGATCCAGCCGCGTTTGGTATGCACCCGGACTGCCATAAGGCCTCGGGCATGGCCGGGCAGGTGATGCAACGTGATGCCGTCAAACAGGTCGTCATCGCCGTCGTGGAAGACCGCACGGTTACCATAGACCATGGCCAGCATCTCCTGCACCTCGGATAGAACGAAGGAGTGGCGCAAGACCGGATGGGTCATGGCCCGTCCAGTGACATAGGCCATCTCGGCGTCCTGGATATGGAAGCGCGCCTTGGGAAACATCGCTAGGTTACCGGCATGATCGTAATGCATATGGGTGATGATCACGTCGTCGATCTTGTTCGGGTCAACCCCAATCAAATCAAGGCATTCCGCCGGAGAGCGCAGATACGTCCGGCCTCGCCGTTCGCCCTCCTCCTTGCCGAAGCCACAATCCACGACGATGGTCCGTTCCGCGTTTCGGATCACCCAGATGTAGTAATCCATCGCCATCGGCGCGTCATGTGGATCGCCCTTCATGAAAATGGTGCCGCGGGTGCCGACACGCTCTCCGTATTTGATGGCATAGGCTTCGTAGACGGGTAGGGTCATGGACGGCTCTCTTGCTGGCGGATTAAGCATCGCCACGCTATTATCAAAACTTATCTGCACCCCCGTCGAACGACGGGGTCCACGTCCAAAGCAGCCGCGGGTGACGGATATTGGATCGGTTTCCTGGGTTAATCATTGTGATCCACCAGCCGTCACAATGCGCCCACACCGGCCTGGACCCCGACGTTCGTCGGGGATGCGAAGAACCTTCCGGTTGACACCTAGCCGTCTCGAACGTCGGTACACAGAGAAGCATCTTTGTAACCGGATAATTACGAAGCCTGAGGACAAATTTCCGGACACCAACCGATTTTCGCCGGGAAGACAACAACTTAAACATCAAAACAACCGCTTGCTGGCCAGTGCCGCACCATCGCTGAGCGCCTGGAGT
This sequence comes from Alphaproteobacteria bacterium, assembly GCA_028822575.1. The sequence goes on from JAPKDN010000694.1 coordinate 1,893, forward strand.
TTGGCCCAAACCACGTCGGAGGTAAGCCGTCCCATCCCGGCGGAAGTATCGAAGCCGCAATCGGAGCCAGCCATCACCCGGGCTGGGTCACCCAACGCCTCGGCGGCGAGTTCGAGACGATCGGCGATCACTTCGGGATGCTCGACGAAAGCGGTGAGCGTGTCGACCGCGCCGACGATCAGGTATTGATCATCTGCCAAGTGTTTGTTCCGGAAGAGCTTGATCTCATGAGTGTGGCGCGGATTGCCGAAGGGGAATAGAAAACCGCCGACATTGGCCTCCAACAAGCTCGGCAGGATATCGCCCAGCGGGACATCCTGATCATGTGGAGACTCGTAGTTGCCATAGCAAACATGCAGGCGAACGCGGTCGCGTGGCAACCCCTCGATCATTCGGTTAATCCGAGCGATCACCTTGTCAACAAAGGCGATGAAAGCGGATAGTGGCTTGTCGTGGAACAGCATGTGGCGTTCCAGACCAAGATCCGGAGCATCGATCTGCAGGATGAATCCCGCCTCGACCGCGGCCTTGTATTCGAAGGCCAGCGCGTCGGCAAGCGCGTCGAGGTAGTCGTCATCATTTGCGTAGTGATCATTCTTGATCGCAGTCGCCACGATCCCCGGCGACGGCGCGGTCATGAAGGCATCGGTGAAGGCGTCACCACTTTTGGC
>JAPKDN010000695.1 GCA_028822575.1 Alphaproteobacteria bacterium
GCTCACCCTTCGACAGGCTCAGGGTGACCGCGCGGTGGAGAGTATGGCATAATTATATTTAGGGAACGGTCGTTAATGCCTATTTCTCGCCCACCAACACGGAAATTTGAGACAAGCCAATACGCCAATGTCAGAATGAGCGAGAAGAACAACACGCGCAATAATACGATGAACACTTGGATTATGCAGGTATTTAACGAATCGAAAATAGATCAATTTTGGCGCAACAACATCACCGAGGTAAATGGTGCTCTTGCGGTGAAGTCGGGCTCACAAAAGAGACCGTTACATTCAATTTGGCACGACGGGGGGGGTGGGGCCGGCACAGTCGCCAGCGAAACACGAAAATCTGTTCATGCGCGGCGAGTATCCTCACCGTATCCTAGCGGAAGAGAATGTGGTCAAAATTCCCCAACATTCCACAACGTCGTTCTTCGCCCATCATTTCAAAGACGAGTGGAAGACAATTTAATTCCATGAACGGCCGATGGTCTGTGCTAGCAGGCGGCATAACTTTAGCCGCTGGGTTTCTAGTTCTGGTCCTTTCCGGCGGCACGCGACACGCCATCGGTTTGGTTCTAAAACCCATGGCCGAAGATTTTGGTTGGGAGCGCGAGACCATCGGCGCGGCCGTGGCCGTCTTCCTCGTGATTTCGGCGATTTTCCTCTTCATTGCAGGCTCCCTCGCAGATCGATTTCCGCTCCGCCTGATACTCTCCGGCGGGCTCGCGCTTTGTGCTGCCGGGATCGGTACATTGGGCTTCGTGACTGAGCCTTGGCAGGTCATTGCTCTATACGGAATTGTGTTCGGGATCGGCGCCGGTCTGGCCTCGCCACCGCCAGTCGGCGTCATGCTGACCCGCCGGTTTCCGAACCGCACCGGTTTCGCCAACGCAGCCGCCATCGCGGGCATGGGGCTAGGGCAGTTGATCATCATCGCCGGTTTGTCCTTCGTTTTAGCAGATGCCGGATGGCGTGCAGTCTTTATCTGGCTCGGCATCACAAACCTGACATTGGCGCCGTTCATCTTCTGGGCCTTACAGGAACGCGGGGATTTCGACGTGGCACGCCCGGCGGCGCTTCCCACTTTTGGATCATTCGGCGCCGTTCTGCGGACACCATATTTCTGGCTTTTAACCAGCGTCTACGCCCTATGCGGATTTCAAGATTTCTTCGTCTCAACCCATGTCGTCGCCTTTGCGCTGGACCAAGGAATTGGCACGCTCGTTTCCGGAAACTTATTAGCCTTTATGGGCCTTGCCGGATTGCTTGGCGTGCTCGCAGCGGGCGTTTGGAGCGACCGATCGGGCCCGGCGGCACCAACACTGTTTTGTTTCTTCTTGCGGGTCGCGATTTTCCTACTGATCCTCGCCAGCAAGGACCCAGTCTCGGTGGCCGCCTTCTCACTCCTCTACGGTGTCACATTTTGGATTACCGCGCCATTAACCGTTGTGTTCGTGCGCGATGCGTTCGGAATCCGGAATATTGGCGCGCTAAGCGGGTTCGTGACCATGATCCATCATATGTGCGGAGGATTGGGTGCGTGGATCGGCGCCATCCAATTCGACGCGAATGGTGGCTACAATTCCTCCTTCGTTATCATGGCCGGGGCCTCCGCCATCGGCATCGTACTGACCGTCGTCTTAGCCAAGCGAAAGCCGACAAATCATGGGGAAACGTAGCAACAGTAGTCCGAGACCATTAACACCAGCTTCAACCTCTATCACCCCTTCGTCTGGTGACGCGAATTCAACCGACAGTCTCGGCAACTCCTTATCGGCGCGGCGCAACGACCCCGATACCACGACGTGATATTGTCCACCGCCAGCTCCAGCGTCTGACAGGGTGGCCTTACCTCCGGGAGCGACACCCAGCCATTCCGCAAACAAGCCGTCTTCGGCAGGCGCAATCAATGTTTCCCGGCACAGCTCCTCACCCAATGCCGGTAGGGCGGCGACGGCGGCGGCTTTACTGCCGACAATCTGGCGCTGCTCGCCCTTGACCAGCATCTCGCTCTTCTCAGGCAAATATTTAGCACCAGAATCCCAGCTCTGGCGCAGGGTGAAATAGTCAACGCCTTCAGCCTCCGCCTGAATGGGACCGTAAGGCGTGTTTGCGCCAGCGTATTGAACAGTCAACGGGTCGACCCGCAACTTGCCGACCGCGCCCCCACCATTGACGAAGACCTGAAATTGGTTGGTCTGGTGAAAATGTGGCCGCGTCACCGAATGCGGTGGCTGCATCACCAGATAGGCTTGCGGCGCCCCTTCCTCTCCGCCAATCTCCTGGCCGTATCCCGGTGTCCCCGGTTTCGGGGCGCTGCCAATATATTCGCGCCCTATGTATGCTTGTTCGTCTACCATACTGACTGTATCGTTTTTTGCAGCGGTGCGGGCGTCGGTCGATATCAGCATGAGAGCCTCCGATGTGTAGCGTGCTGGATTGGTGATACCGGATCATATATCACGATGGCACTGAAAAGGGAGCGCACCCGCGTGGCAAACAGGTGCAACATAAAATTCAGGATTTAGAAACTGGCATCGCCAGAGTGTAT
>JAPKDN010000696.1 GCA_028822575.1 Alphaproteobacteria bacterium
TCTCAGGTTGAAGACCGCGCCCTAATCACCAAACAAACAGCCAAAGCCGATCATAAGACAATCAGAACAGGGTTCAACGGAGCCCATCCCGCACATCTAAAACCAATCTTAAAATCTTGGCCGAAACCAAAATTCTAAAAATGGTCACAAGCATAATTCAATAAGCTAAGATAAATCTAACATGACCTACCCTAACTCATGAGCACGCTAGAGATACGCAAGACAGACTATGTCTTTTACGAACAATCGCAAACCAACACAAACGCCGCCCGCGCATCCCTTCCGTTATATCCACAATGTCAAAGAACTCCCCAGCGCTTCACCGCCTTGCCCGGCGCGTTTCAGCGACGGGATGCGGTGTATACGTCCGGTCCTCTTCAGTGTCAAACCCTTTGATCAAGGTTTTCCCGGAGTTTTAGCAATGGAAATTTTCTGGCGCTATTTTATCACTCCACACGATTTAATTTCGCGAAAAGGGTTTTCCTGTGGAATAATATTTCTTGTATGATTTCATACGCTGATTGGCCTAGAGGGCGCGCCGACCACCATTCGAGAATCGCCTAACCATCGCGACAGAGACAGTTCGCGGAGGATGGAAAAGAAGCGGTCCAAAACCTTGATTCACCACAGCTATTTCGTTGACAACCCCAGGTGATGCCGCAAATATCGGGCCGCAAGCCCATATATTGTGTTTCGACGGAGTGCATCATGCGAAAATCAGTCATCGCGGCGGGGGTATTAGGAGCGGCGCTCCTGGCCGGTGCCGGGTTGATGGAATGGCCGTCACCACGCGGAGACGCCACATCGCAAGAGACGATATCCACCCGCGACGTCCTCTTTTCAAGTGCTCACGCTAAAACTCCGTCCACAGCACGGTCCGAAAAGCTCACCATGCCCCTCGAGGAAGCCATTGTCCCCAAAAGTGCCACCCTTGGGGTCTCCGCACCAAAAATCTCCGCGAAAGCACCCAACGGAGGCCAAACAGCCATTTTAGCGTCGGTGGTTGCCCTCACATCCCAAAGCCGGTCGGCGCCCCATTTTAGCCCCTTGGCGGCGCCGGCACCCCGTACCCTTGATGTCAGCGTTGCCCGCGGCGATACACTGATGCGACTCTTGGTGCGGAACAACGTAAGCCGTCAGGAGGCTCACGCGGTCGTATCCGCGTTAACGCCAGTCTATGACCTCAGGCGAGTACGCATCGGACAGACATTCTCGCTTATTATGTCGCCCGCCTCGGCGGCGCTTCCCGGCTCTGTTGAAACGGGGCGAGCCGACGATATCGCGGTCAAGGATGCCGCGCCCGCTCTGTTGAGCCTCTCCTTCCGGCCCAGCGTGGATCAGGACATCGTCGTTAGGCGAGATACCTCAGCGGACTTCAAGGCTGAAGTGATCGAGCGTCCCTTGGAAAGGCATGATGCTCATGCCCAGGGACGTATCACCACAAGCCTTTATGATTCTGCGATCGCCGCCGACCTTCCGATCGATGTGCTGATGCAACTGATACAGGTTTTCAGTTTCGACGTGGACTTCCAGCGCGAGATACAGCCGGGAGATAGTTTCGCTGCTCTATATGACGAGTTCTGGGACGAGCAGGGCGAACCGGTGCGTGCCGGCCAGATCCATTGGGCGTCGATGACCCTCAGTGGCCAAACGCTGGAATACGCTCAATTCAAATCCAAGAGCGGGTTTAACGACTATTATAACCGCAAAGGTCAAAGCGTTAAGAAGACGCTGATGCGCACACCAATCAATGGCGCGCGCCTCAGCTCACGCTTCGGCAAACGCCGCCATCCAGTGCTAGGCTATACCAAAATTCATCGCGGCGTGGACTTCGCAGCAGCTAAGGGAGTTCCTATCATGGCCGCCGGTGACGGCGTCATAGAGGCCCTAGGCCGCAACGGCTCCTACGGCAAATACATCCGTATCAGGCACAATTCGACCTATAAGACCGCCTATGCTCACATGTCCGGCTACGGCCGCGGTCTGAAAAAAGGCTCCCGGGTCCGCCAGGGCAACGTCATCGGATATGTCGGATCCACGGGCCGTTCGACCGGCCCGCATTTACATTATGAGGTTCTGAAGAACGGCCGGCAGACCAATCCGATGAGCGTGCGACTACCGGCGGGTGACAAACTCAAGGGTAAGACCCTCAAGACGTTCCTCGCGGGTTGGCCCCGGATCGACAAGCGGGTTGCGTTGGCCAGGGGCGGTCGGGACGTCGCCAGCGATTGAAGCCGCCAACGTCCCACTATTCAGCCTAGACCCGCCGACCCTTCTCGTCATAACGGTACCAGCCGCGTCCGGATTTGCGACCCGCTCGACCAGCGGCGACGATCTGCTTGAGCATCGGGCGGGGATGGAAGCGATCACCATAGGCACCGGTCAGGATTTCGGCGACCTGCAGGTTGAGCGTATTGCTGGTCAGATCCATCAACTCGAACGGGCCGACCGGATGGCCGAGACCGAGTTTGCAACCGATATCCACGTCCTCCGGTGAGCAGGCGCCCTCCTCGACCAGGCGCAGGGCCTCGTTCCACATGGCGAA
>JAPKDN010000031.1 GCA_028822575.1 Alphaproteobacteria bacterium
AACCTCAACCGCTATTTCGCCGAAATGGGGGCCGCGATCGAAGGCGCGGGCGGGCGCATCGACAAGTTTATCGGCGATGGAATCATGGCGCTTTTTGCGGTCGATGCTTCCTATCCCGATGGCTGCCGGCACGCCTTGCGGGCGGCCAATACAATGGCCGAAAACTTAAAATCCCTGAATTAGAGCCTAAAGAACGATCTCGATGAACCGCTCCGAATCGGCATTGGCATCCATGGTGGACCCGCGATCGTTGGAGAGTTGGGTTATCGCCGGACCCGGGGCCTGACCGCGGTTGGCGACACCGTAAACACGGCTAGCCGGTTGGAAACCCTGACCAAGAATTATACAGCTCAACTCGTGATCTCAGGCGATGTGGCGGCCGCCGCCGAATTGGATTTGTCGGCCTGTCCCGTCGAGGACGTGGAGATTCGGGGCCGCGAGGAACGACTGCCGGTTCATATCGTGGTTGACGCGGCCAGCCTACCGGGGTGAGGGCTCCTTGCGACCGATAAATCCGTAAATCGAAATCTTTCCCGGCTCCGTTCGTCGCTGTAAGAAGGGCGGTCATCGCGTCATGGGAGTTTCGATATGTCCACGCCATTGCCTCTCGCCGGGATTCGGATTTTCGATCTCACCCGCATTCTCGCCGGTCCGACCTGTACCCAATTGCTGGGCGATCTCGGGGCTGATGTGATTAAGGTGGAGCGTCCCGGGGTCGGTGACGACACGCGGTCCTGGGGACCGCCTTACGTCAAGGGCGCCGACGGCGAGGACACCACTGAGTCGGCCTACTACTTGTCGGCCAACCGCAACAAGCGTTCCATCACCATCGATCTGCGCAGTGCCGAGGGTGTCGCCCTGGCGAAACGCATGATCGCGAAATGCGATGTCCTGATCGAGAATTTCAAGGTTGGAAGCTTGGCTAAGCTGGGCCTTGGTTATGACGATCTGAAGGAAAAATTTCCGGATCTTGTCTATTGTTCGGTCACGGGGTTTGGTCAGACCGGGCCCTATGCGGAACGGACCGGTTACGATTTCTTGGCTCAGGGCCTGGGCGGGATCATGAGCGTCACCGGCGCGCCGGATGGCGAGCCGATGAAGGTCGGCGTCGGGATCGCCGATGTCATGACCGGCATGTACGCCTCCACCGCGATCCTCGCCGCGCTTAGACATCGCGATGCTAGCGGCGAGGGCCAGCATATCGATACCTGCCTGTTGGATACCCAGGTCTCGTGGTTGATCAACGAGGGCACCAACTACCTCGTCTCGGGAAAGATTCCGACCAAGCTTGGCAACGAACATCCAAACATCGTGCCCTACAAGGTTTTCAGTACCTCGGACGGCTATGTCATCCTGGCGGTGGGCAACGACCGGCAATTCCAGGGGTGGTGCGCCTGTGCAGGCGCCGATGATCTGGCGAGCGACCCGGACTTCGCGACCAATCCGCTGCGCATCGTCAACCGCGACCGGCTTTACGACGCGATGCCGGCGTATATGGAAAGCAAGACCACAGCCGAGTGGTTGGAGGTCCTCGCCGAGGCGAAGGTGCCCTGTAGTCCGGTCAACAATATCGAGCAAGTCTTCGAGAACGAGCAGGTCCAGGCCCGCGAAATGCGGATCGAGATGGATCACCCGAAGGCTGGCTCGGGCAAGGTTCCACTGATCGGCAACCCGCTGAAGATGTCGGCGACCCCGCCGCAATACCGCAAGGCGCCGCCGGTTCTTGGGCAGCATACCGATGAGGTTCTGGCCGAGGTGTTGGGCCTGGACGAGGCGGAAATCGCCGGATTGAAGGATGCGGGAACGGTTTAGGAACCGCCGAGGCTCCGGGCCGCTCTTTCAGTCAGTCTCTCGAAGATATCGTCCAGGCGTCGAACCAAGTTCGCGCCTGAACATGGCGATGAAGGCGCTTGGGCTTTTGTAACCAAGATCCAGCGCCACAGTGGTGACCTGGGAGCCGGCGGCCAGGCGCTCCAGGGCCGCCAGTAGCCGTCGCCGCTGGCGCCAGCGGCCGAAACTAAGACCTGTTTCAGATGTGAATAATCGGGCTAGTGTACGTCCGCTGGCGCCAACCGTATGCCCCCAATCCTCCAGCTCGCGTGGATCGGCGGGGGTCTCGATCAGGTGATCCGATACCGCGCGGGCCCGCCGATCGATCGGCAGAGGAAGATGCAGCGGTGCCGGCTCAAGCGCCATCAACTCATCGCGCAATACGCCCACCAGCCGGCTCTCTGGGCCGGGGTCGTCATAGTCGTCCGGGAGTGTGACGACCCGCAGGATCAATTCCCGGGCCAATGTCGGCATCACGACCACGGTGCAGTCCGGCGGCGCGGGAATTGGCGTGCCGTCGCGTACATAGAGCGTCGCCATGCGAAGCGCGGTTACCGCGATCACCTGATGTTCCATCGTCGCCGGCACCCAGACAGCGAAACCCGGTGGTACCAGCCAGGCGCCACGTTCCGTGCGAACCGACATCACGCCGGATTCTCCATGCACCAATTGCGCGCGGTCGTGGTGATGCATGCCAGTGGTGTCGCCGGCTTCATAATCGGCGGTGAAGCCGACAATGTCGCGATGCGAGTCCATGCGCCGCTGGGCGGCGCGGTAGTCAACGCGGGTATGTCTGTTTCGCGGTATCATCTGTCAATCTATCGTGAGACAGAAAGAAAAAGCCATGTAAGATTAGCGTTCCAGTATCCCAACCAAGGATTCCGTTCGCCGAATCCATTTCCCGGGGTGAGACCGCCATGCCGCAATCGCGATTCTTGTTTTTGAACATCGGTCACACGATCGATCATCTGTTCATGCTGATGTTTCCGGCGGTCGCGGCCTTGGCGGCGGTAGAGTTCGGCGCCACCTATGGCGAGGTTCTGACCCTCGCGACGGGGAGTTTTATCGCCTTTGGCGTGTTTTCCCTTCCCATGGGGTGGCTCGCGGATCGATTCAGTCGCGAGTTCATGCTCTCGATATTCTTCTTCGGCATCGGAGCGGCGATGATCCTGACCAGCTTCGCCCAGGAGCGCTGGCAGATAGTCGCGGCCCTGACCTTGGTCGGCATGTTCGCGGCGATCTATCATCCCGTCGGCCTCGCCATGGTCTCCCAAGGCGGCGGCGAAGTCGGTCGGCGCCTTGGCGTGAATGGTGTCTGGGGTAACATGGGCGTGGCCGCGTCGGCCCTATCGATCGGCGCCTTCGCCGACTTCGCCGGCTGGCGCGAGGCGTTCATGCTGGCTGGTGCCCTGTCCATCATGCTCGGGTTCGGTTGGGTTCGAGTGAGCCGGGCCACCGGTCTCGAAGCGGGCGCGAAGAAAAAACAAGGCGGAACCCCGGCAATCGATTGGAAACGCGTGTTGGTCGTGGTTCTGATCACAACGACGGTTGGCGGCTTTATCTTCAACTCGATGACGGTGTCCTTGCCCAAGGTTCTGGTGGACCGTCTCGCTGACTTCTCGCTCACCGCGACCGAGGTTGGCGCCATCGCTTCGGCGGTCTACGCCTCGGCGGCCTTCACTCAAGTGGTGGTGGGCCGAGCGATCGACAAATACTCGATCAAGCCGATCTTCCTCGCCCTGGTCGCGGGGCAGGCGGTGGCCCTGTATCTCGCGGTGTCCGCGTCGGGTTGGATGATGGTGGTGATCGCGGTTTTCGTCATGATCCTGGTGTTCGGGCAAATCCCGATCAATGACACGCTGATCGCGCGCTACACGCCTGATTCCTGGCGCAGTCGGGTCTATTCGGTGAAATACGTGCTATCCTTCACGGTCTCGGCGGCGGCGGTGCCGTCGATTTCCTGGATCTACTCGGACTACGGCGGGTTCCCGACCATGTTCACCTACGCGGCGGCGGCGGCGGTCGTGATCACCCTCACCGTGGCGGCTTTGCCGGGGCGGCGAGACCCGACCCCAGAGGCCATGGGCGCGGGTGACGACTGACCGGAACGTCTGACGAGGAGGGTTAACAATGCCTTTGGCGCGCATGTTGATGATCAATTTCGGCCATGGGTTGGTTCACCTGTTGATGCTGCTGTTCCCGGCGGTGGCCGCGCTGGCGGGAAGTGGATTCGCCGAGAAATTCGGGGAGGTCCCCGCGCTCGGTTGGTTGCCGACAAATGAGTTGGCGACGGACTATGGACCGCTGCTGATCCTGACCACGGGAAGTTGGCTGGCTTTCGGGCTGGGCTCGATGCCGGCGGGATGGCTCGCGGATCGCTGGAGCCGACGCGGTATGATGGCGGTTTACTTTATCGGCTCGGGTGCCGCCTGTTTGCTGACGGCCGTCGCTCAGTCCTATTGGCAAATCGCCGGCGCGTTGATGGCGCTTGGCGTTTTCGCGTCGATCTATCATCCGGTCGGCGTGGCGATCCTGGCGGGTGGGGCGCCGGAAAGCCTGGGCAAGCGCTTGGCCATGAACGGGGTATGGGGAAATGTCGGCGTCGCTTTCTCGGCGATCGTTGCCGGTGTTCTCGCGAATGCGTTCGGCTGGCAAGCCGCCTTCGTCGTCCCGGGCGCGCTGTCCATCGGTTTCGGTCTGCTGTGGTTGAAAACGACGACGGCGGTGGAAATCGACGTGATGGACGGGGATCCGTCGAAGACCGTCGCGCCGCCGCCGGTCGACTGGAAGCGGGTGATCGTGATCATTTCGCTGCTGACGGTTCTAACGGGGTTCACGTTTAACGCCGCGATCGTGGCTCTGCCAAAACTCTTCGACGAGCGTCTGGGTGAGCTTGCGGGCAGTACGGCGGTGGTCGGATTCATGGCCTTTGGCGTATACATCGTCGCCGGCGTGGGGCAACTCGTGGTCGGCGGCCTGATCGACCGGTTCTCCATCAAGACGGTTTTTCTGATCGTCGTGGCCGCCGAGGCGGCGGCGATGTTTTGGGTCATTAATGCCCAGGGTATAACCGTCATGTTCGCCGGCACGGCGATGATGTTGCTGGTTTATGCCAGCCTGCCGATCGCCGACACGATGGTGGGTCGCAACGCGCCGGCGCATTTGCGCTCGCGGACATACGCGTTCATCTATCTGATAACTTTTGGCGCCTCGACGGCGGCGATCCCGGCGATCGCCTATATTCACGGCGGCGGCGGTTTTGCTCAGCTGTTCACGATTCTCGCGGTGATGGGTGTTATCGTGTTCGCGGGTATCTGCTTGCTTCCCAGCCAACGCCAAGTCGAGGCCGTGCCGGCGGAGTAGCATCGACAAGGCCGGAGACCGACCGGTTCCCCGTGCTTGCGTTTCCACGACCGCGAGATTAGGAATTCCGGCCATGGAAGACACAAACGAATCCCAGTTTACACCGCTCGCTGAAGGTTTCGATGAAGCCGGACGAGACGATTGGACGGCCCTGGTCGAAAAGGCGCTGAACGGCCGCCCGATCGACAAGGTCCTGAACACTCAGACTTATGAGGGTGTGACGCTTAGTCCGATCTATCGCGCGGACGGCCAACCCGCCCAGGCCGACCCCTCGGGGTTTCCGGGTGCAATGCCAATGACTCGGGGACCGGCGTCGTCCACCCGGAGTGATCAGGGCTGGGATATTCGCCAATTGCACGCGAACCCCGAGCCAGGGGAAACCAACACGGAAATCAAGGCTGATCTGGCGGGTGGCGCGACCTCGGTGACCTTGCGGCTGGATCAAGGCGCGCGCCACGGCGGCGAGGGTTTTGGAACCGATGGCCTGATCGCGCGACGGGTCGATGATATCGAGACCGCGCTTGCCGGTGTTGATCTGGTGCGAACCGCGATCTCGCTACAGGCCGGAGCGGCGTTCCTACCAGCGGCCGCCTCGTTGATCGCTCTGGCGGGACGCCGAGGCGTCGACGCCAATAGCTTGAAAGGTTCGTTCGGTGCCGACCCGATCGCGTGTCTGGCCGAAGCCGGTGGCCTCCCCGGACCGCTGGATTGTTACCTGCAAGGGCTTGCCGCGCTCGCCGAGTGGAGCGATGCCAATACGCCGGGTATCCGCGCGGTCGGTGTCGACACCGCCGTCTATCATGGCGCCGGCGCGACGGAGACCCAAGATCTCGGCTTCGCGTTGGCCACGGCGTTGGCCTATCTGCGTGCCATGACCGGGGCCGGGATGAGCATCGACGCGGCGTGTCGCCAGATAGGCTTCACGCTTTCCGTTGGCACCGATGTTTTCCAAGTCATCGCCAAACTACGTGCGGCGCGGCGGCTTTGGGCGCGGGTCTCGGAAGTCTGTGGGGCCAGTTTAGACGCCCGAGGCATGGCGCTTGGAGCGGCGACCGCGTCCCGGTCGTTGAGCCAAAGGGATATCTGGGTCAATCAGTTGCGCGCGACCTGCGCCTGTTTCGCCGCTGGTGTTGGCGGCGCCGACAGCATCACCGTTCGACCTCATACCGACGCCATCGGTGGCCCCGACCCGTTGGCCCGGCGCGTGGCGCGCAACATCCAAACGATCCTGGTACGAGAATCCTCGCTCGCACGCGTCGCCGACCCCGCTGGCGGCTCCTACTATGTAGAGCAATTGTCCGATGAATATGCCCGGCGGGCCTGGGAGGTTTTTCAAGAAATCGAAGCGGCGGGCGGCATGGCGAATGCACTGGTTTCCGGCAAGGTTGCCGAGATGATCGCCGGCGCCTGGTCCGAACGCGAACGTAACCTCGCGCGCCGCCGCGATGAGTTGACCGGTGTTTCTAGCTTCCCGGATCTAGAGGAGGCGCCAGCCGTGGTGATTAGGCCCGATACGGCGGCGCTACAGCGGGTCGTTGAGGGCGCTAAATCGGGCGATGGCGTCGCGGTTTCCGAAGGTTTGGATGTTGACGGTTTGATCGCCGCGGCGGGCAAGGGCGCGAGTTTCGCCGCTCTGTCCAAATCCACCGCCGGACCCGCGATCACGGTTTCAGCTCTGGTTCAGCATCGTCTTGGAGAGGCCTTCGAAGCCCTGCGCGACGCCAGCGACAGGACACTCGCCAAGACCGAACGCCGCCCAAGCGTGTTCGTCGCCGAGATTGGAACGGCGGCTGACTACACCGCCCGGGCGGTCTTCTCCAAAAGCTATTTCGCCGCCGCCGGCATCGACGCGATCGAGGCGGAGATCGACACTGGTGATCCCGCCGGCATCGCGGCCGCCTTTCAAGGTTCCGGCGCGGATTTTACCGTGATCTGTTCGTCTGATACCCTTTATCGGACCGAAGCCGAGGGCTGTACGAAAGCGCTTAGGGCCGCCGGCTCAAGGGTCGTCGTTCTGGCTGGACGCGCCGGCGAGAACGAGGCGGAATTGCGGGAGGCGGGCGTCGACCGCTTTATTCATGCTGGCGACGACATGCTGGCCAGCCTGCGCGCGGTGGCCCAGGAGATAGGGATGATCGAGCAATGAGCGCGATACCTGATTTCACCACGATCTCGCTTGATGGCGCGCCGAACGCGGCGCCCGACCCCGGTGAATGGGACGACGCCTTAGAGCCACTTCCCGATGAAGACCGGGCCTGGCACACGCCCGAGGGCATCGATGTCAAACCGCTTTATACCGCCGAGGATACCAAGGGGTTGGATTTCCTTGATGGTTGGCCGGGCATCGCGCCCTATGTGCGCGGTCCTTATCCGACAATGTACGCGACCCGCCCGTGGACGATCCGGCAATACGCGGGCTTTTCCACCGCCGAGGCATCCAATGCTTTTTACCGCCGCAATCTGGCGGCGGGACAGAAGGGGCTCTCCGTCGCCTTCGATCTGGCGACGCATCGCGGTTATGACTCGGATCATCCGCGGGTCGCCGGTGACGTCGGCATGGCTGGCGTGGCGATCGACTCGATTTTCGACATGCGGCAACTTTTCGACGGCATCCCGCTCGACCAGATGAGCGTGTCGATGACCATGAACGGCGCGGTGCTGCCGGTGCTGGCGCTGTATATCGTCGCCGCCGAGGAACAGGGCGTTGATCGGGCCAAGCTGTCGGGGACCATTCAGAACGACATTCTGAAGGAGTTCATGGTTCGCAACACTTATATCTATCCGCCGACCCCGTCGATGCGGATCATCTCGGACATCTTCGCTTATACCTCCAAGGAGATGCCGAAATTCAATTCGATCAGCATTTCCGGCTATCACATGCAGGAGGCCGGCGCGACGGCGGACCTGGAGCTGGCCTATACCATCGCCGATGGCGTCGAGTATGTCCGCGCCGGCATGGAAGCCGGGATGGATATCGACTCCTTCGCCCCCCGGCTCTCGTTTTTCTGGGCGATTGGCATGAATTTCTTCATGGAGGTCGCCAAGATGCGGGCGGCTCGGCTGATCTGGGCCCGGCTGATGAAAAAACAAGGCGCCAAGGACCCGCGCTCGCTCTCGCTGCGCACCCATTGTCAGACCAGCGGCTGGAGCCTGACCGCCCAGGACGTGTTCAACAACGTCACCCGCACCTGTGTCGAGGCGTTGGCGGCCACTCATGGTCACACGCAATCCCTGCACACCAACGCGCTGGACGAGGCGTTGGCCTTGCCGACGGATTTCAGCGCCCGGATCGCCCGCAATACCCAGCTTCTGATCCAACAGGAGACCGGAACCTGTAACGTCATCGATCCTTGGGGCGGCAGCTATTACGTCGAACGGCTGACCCATGACCTCGCCGCCAAGGCGTTGGCGCATATCGAGGAGGTCGAGAGTTTTGGCGGCATGGCCAAGGCGATCGAGGCCGGTATTCCGAAAATGCGGATCGAGGAGGCGGCGGCCCGCACCCAGGCGCGGATCGACTCCGGTCGGCAGACAATCGTCGGCGTGAACAAACACCGGGTCGAAAACCCGGAAATGGTTGATGTACTCAAGGTCGATAATGCCTCGGTCAGAAGTCAGCAATTGGACAAACTCGCGAGATTGCGCGCCGAGCGTGACCCGGTTGCCGTCAAGACGGCGTTGAATGCCCTCACCAAGGCGGCGGAAAGTGGAACCGGTAACTTGTTGGCGCTGGGGGTCGAGGCGGCGCGGGCCAAGGCGACGGTCGGCGAGATTTCCGATGCCCTGGAAAAGATCTGGGGGCGGCACGTGGCGGAGACGAAAACGGTGTCTGGTGTTTATGGCGGGGAACTTGGAACCGATACTGGCACGGCGGCCAAGGTTTTGGGCCTGGTCGAGGCGTTCGAGGGCGCCGAGGGTCGCCGGCCGCGGATCCTGATCGCCAAGATGGGCCAGGATGGTCACGACCGGGGCCAAAAGGTCATCGCCAGTGCCTTCGCGGATCTGGGTTTCGACGTGGATATCGGCCCACTGTTCCAGACCCCGGAAGAAGCGGCGCGACAGGCGGTCGAGAACGATGTTCATATCATCGGCGCCAGCTCGCTTGCCGCCGGGCATCTGATCCTGGTGCCGGAATTGCGTGACCATCTGGCGGTGCTTGGCCGCGGGGACATCATGATTGTCGTCGGCGGAGTGGTGCCGCCGCAGGATTTCGAAGCCGTATACGCGGCTGGCGCGGCGGCGATCTTCCCGCCCGGCACGGTCATCGCCGACGCGGCGGAGGATTTGTTGGTCAAATTGGGCGCGGCGCTTGGGCACGAGGGTTAAGTCCAGTTGTCGGGACAGCCAAACAACAACCGCCGTCTTCCCGGACTTGATCCGGGACCCACGCCTGAGAATTTGGCGTGTGATGGATAGCCGGGCACTTTCATTGACGGTAGCAATTGCTCCGCTAGCTATCACGTTGAAAAGCCTTAGGCGTCGGTCCCGGATCAAGACCGGGATGAAAGCCTTTTTTTGTTTTGGGATATCGCTCGTCAATATTCGAAAATTCGTTGCCCAAGGTTTGGGTTCATGAACACCGTGAAAATCACCACGCCCGAAGCCTATATCGACGGCGTGCTTTCAGGCGACCTGGCGCTGCTCGCTCGCGCCATCACTCTGGTCGAGAGCAGGCATCCCAGGCATCGCGAGACCGCCGACGCGGTGCTTAACGCTTTGCTCCCCTATTCCGGCAAAGCCACGCGGGTCGGCATCACCGGCGTACCCGGTGTCGGAAAAAGTAGCTTCATCGAGGCTTTCGGTCGCCGTTTGACCGCGACCGGTCATCGGATCGCGGTCCTCGCGGTTGACCCCACCAGCTCCCGGACCGGCGGTTCCATCCTTGGCGATAAGACGCGGATGCGGGAGCTGGGCCGGGATCTGAACGCCTTCATCCGGCCTTCACCGACATCCGGGACCCTCGGTGGTGTCGCCCGGGCCACCCGCGAGAGCATGATCATCTGCGAGGCCGCCGGCTTCGACGTGGTGCTGGTGGAGACCGTCGGGGTCGGCCAGTCTGAGACCACGGTCGCCGAGATGGTGGATTTTTTCCTCGCCCTGATGCTGCCTGGCGCCGGCGATGACCTTCAAGGGATCAAGAAAGGTATCCTGGAGATCGCCGACATGATCGCGGTGAACAAGGCCGATGGTGACATGGCGATACCGGCGCGCCGGGCGGCCGCCGATTATCGCCGGGCCTTGGAGATCATGAAACCCGCGAGCCCGAACTGGCGTCCGCCAGTGCAAACTTGCAGTGCCTTGACCGGCGACGGCTTGCTGGAAATCTGGGAGCAGATCCGTGAACATCGCACCGCGTTGGGCGGCGCGGGCGAATTCGATGCCAAGCGACGCGAGCAACGGGTACGTTGGATGTGGTCGACGATCCGCGACCGACTTATGGTGAGCCTGGACGGTAGCCCGGCGGTGCGAGATATTCTGCCGGAATTGGAACGCGCGGTCACCGAGGATCGCATGACGCCAGGTCATGCCGCCGAGCGTGTGCTCGCGGCATTTGGCCCGAAAGACGGAGAATGAGCGATGACGATACGCCCCCCCGCCGAAATAGGCATGGCCGCCGATGATGTCGACACCCCGGCGCTTCTGGTCGATCTCGACGCGTTCGAGCATAATATAGCCTTGATGGCTAGGATGGTGGCGTCCTTCGGCGTCAACCATCGTCCCCACGCCAAGACCCATAAATCACCGGACGTGGCCCGGCGCCAGATCGCCGCCGGCGCGGTCGGTCAGTGTTGTCAGAAGGTCGGCGAGGCCGAGGTCTTGGTGGCCGGCGGTATTGAGGATGTTCTGGTCTCGAACCAGGTTGTCGGCCCACGCAAGCTGGACCGCCTGGCGGCACTCGCTCGTCAGGCGAGCATCGGTGTCTGTGTAGACGATGCCGGGAATATCGAGGATATCAACGCCGCCGCCAAGCGCTTTGGCTCCACTGTCGAGGTGCTGGTGGAGGTCGATATCGGAGCCGGGCGCTGTGGTGTCATGCCGGGCGCGCCGGCGGTCGTACTGGCCAAGAAGATCGACGCGGCTTCCAACCTGAAATTCGGCGGCCTTCAAGCCTATCAGGGTCGGGCCCAGCACATTCGCGGCCATGGCGAACGCAAGGTGGCGATCGATAAGGCCGGCGCCCTTGTAAAGGAAACGGTGGCGAAACTCACCGCCGCCGGGCTTGATTGTCGCTTGGTGACAGGCGCTGGGACCGGCACCTTTCAATTCGAGGCCAGATCCGGGGTCTGGAACGAATTGCAAGCCGGCTCCTACTGTTTCATGGACGCGGACTATTCGCTGAATCTCTCGGAGGACGGTGAGTTTTTCGACACGTTTCGCCAGAGTTTGTTCGTACTGGCGACGGTGATGAGCCATCCGACACGCGACCGCGCTGTGCTCGACGCGGGTCTTAAGGCATCATCGATCGATGCGGGATTGCCGCGTATCGCCGACCTGTTGGATGTCACTTATGTAGGGGCGTCGGATGAGCATGGAACCCTGGCGCTTGGCGTCAAGGCTCCAGAGATCAAACTTGGGGACAAGCTACGGTTGATCCCAGGGCATTGTGACCCAACCGTGAATTTGCACGATTGGTATGTCGGCATTCGCGGCGGCGTGGTCGAGAGCCTGTGGCCGGTAGCGGCGCGCGGCGCGGGGTTCTGATTGTTGAAAAGCGCACGCGGTCGCCCCATTTGCCAGGGCAGGGTAACCCTTTATCTAGCAGTTGAGAGATCATGGCTTTGACTACCGAGATGGCACCACCGGAAAGTTCGATCGCAGAGGAGCAGGCGGATCTGATCGCTGAGTTCAGTTTCTTCGACGATTGGATGGACCGCTATCAGTATTTGATCGATCTCGGACGCAAGCTTCCGGAAATGCCGGCGGAGTATATTCGCGACGAGTTCAAGCTCAAGGGTTGTCAGAGCCAGGTTTGGTTTGCCGGCGAGGCGGTGGGGGAGAGGCTGATCTTTCGCGCGGTCAGCGACGCGGCGATAGTGTCAGGCTTGGTTGCGGTGCTGTTGCGGATCTATTCGAACCGGACGCCTCGGGAAATTCTGGATACGGAGCCGGATTTCATCGCTGAGATCGGCTTGGAAACGCATTTGAGCCCAACTCGAAAGAATGGGCTCGGCGCCATGGTCACGTCTATCAAGCACCGCGCGACATTAGCTCTGCAAGAGCTCACTTAAACCTTCGGATGAGGCCATGACGGCGCTCGACGATATTTATCAGGAAAAGCTGCTGGCCTATGCCGGCGAGATCGCGCGCGGCGAACGCCTGGACGATCCCGACGCCAGCGCGACCGTTGTCTCGCGCTCCTGTGGAAGCGAGGTCACGGTGGACCTCAAAATAAGCGACGGCGTGATCACCGACTATGGCCAGAAGGTCGAGGCTTGCGCGTTGGGCAGCGCCTCATCCTCGATCTTTGCCAGCGTTGTTGTTGGCAAGACCTTGGATGAGGTACGTCGGATCCGAGCGCTGATGCGCGGCATGCTGAAAAAGAATGGACCGCCGCCGGATGATGAGTGGTCGGAGTTGGCCTTACTGGAGCCGGCGAAGGTTTTCGCCAACCGCCATCAGTCGATTTTATTGCCGTTCAACGCCACGGTCAGGGCTGGCGAGAAGGCGGAAACGTAGTCTGCTTCAGATGCCTTCTGAGCGGAGATGGCGCCGATCGATTAGCCGTGCGTTTTCGAGGCTGGGCATCCCCCAAGGACTTCCATATCATCCTGCCGTTCCTTTGATGATGGAATGGCCAACCCGTTTGGAATTTACCATGCGCCTTGACGATCAGGTGACCGTGACTTGCACTGATACGGATAAAACCATGCCTGGTACCGTCATTCGCATGAAGGGCGAATGGGTGGATGTTGAGGTTGGAGAGCTCATTATTAATCTTAAAAAATCCAAGCCGGGTCTATGGGTTGGCTCCAAGGCCGGGATGGAATTCATCATCCAAGGAGCCGCATAGGGGCCCTGAAGTCATGAATGCGGGCACCGATACCGCGCC
>JAPKDN010000697.1 GCA_028822575.1 Alphaproteobacteria bacterium
GATGCAAATATGAGAAAGGTTTCATACGCATTCATGAGCAAGTTTGGTATGAACCCGTCGAAACTTCACGAATTAGTTAATGCAGCCAAGAAATCTAGATAGCCATCGGCTTGCTGCTCCGCAGTCCCCGCACCTTTCGAGAGAGAAGAGCTGAACCCCGTTTCCCCAACAATGAATCGGGAATAGAGATAAAGGATTCGGGGATCAGTTTGGAGGCTTTTGTTCTAGCACTGCACTCAACCCCGTATCACTGAGCAATCCATCCTGATTCCATCGGGTTGCGAGGTCAATCTGCCTCTGTCCGATCTTAGCACTCTTCCTCTGGTTGAGCGTTAGCGGCATCATCTCAAGGTTGTAGAGGGCGTTGTCTAATTCCGGACACACTGATCGCGGTATGATGTGATCACCAGTAACGATCTCGCCGGCGTATGGCCCCTTCGCGATAGTCGGTGCGTTGCCTTTTCTAAGCTTAATCATACCGGCCTCGTCTATGCATCCAAGGCGTTCAAGGATTAAGCGATTCCGGATAAGGGACTCACGTGGGGCTTTGGCTCTCTTAGGCTCGTGCGGGCCTGTTTGAGCGTGTGCTTGGTCAATGATCTCGCCGGTACCAAAGCCGCTTATATGAGCCATCTGGAGCCAGTGACAGGCCTTGCGTAATCGCGGTGTGGCGGCTCGTTTTCCTTTGAGCGTGTCGAGCTTCGCGGGATCAATGAGCGGTGCCAAGAAGTTGGCAAAATCGGCTGCGACGTGGTTCTCTTGGTGGTTTTTGTGGGATGCAGTCCGGATGCATTTATTGACACCCAGTTTTGTCTCAAAAAGCCAAAGCGCCCAGGGGTGGGTTCCTCCGGATTCAAAGCCGCTCGCCAAACTCTCACTCCGGCCTCGCCTTTAATTCCCAACGCTCGCCGAAGAAGCCTGCGTCGACAATCTTGCCGGGCGCGCGCAACGTGACCGGCTGGCTGATGTCAGCCACCGCCCAATCCGGCAGCTTGGGAACCTGCCGCGCGTTGTTCAGGTAATCGTATTCGCGAAAGGTAAATCCACTGTTCAGGACGATGTATCGATCCGGGTTCAGGGGATTGGGATAAATCATGATCGGCGCGTGCGTCTTGCCGTCGTATTTCTTGTCGCCGACCACAACCCCGCCCGCCGTCCAGCGAATCGGCAACGAATCCAGAATCTTGGTCAGCACGCGATTGCTCGAAGGGTCGCCGAACAGGATCAAGTTACCGCTCGCGATGTCCGCGTCCGTGATCTCCACGTCATCCTTCACGCGCGCCTCACCGCGAAAGTGCCGACGCCAGTGCTCGATCGCGTGATCCTGTTCTCCCTTCGCCCATTGCGCCGTCTTTCGATGCCACGCCTTGCCCGTCGGGCGAACAATGATGAATGAATCCATGAATGCGTCGTCGATCGGTCCCTGGAGCCCATGCCGCTTGCACAAAGGTTGAACGTCCTGAGAAACCGCGACCTCCCAGCCCTTCTCCGATTTTCTCAGACGCGTTTTCCATGAGCGATCCGACTGCACGCGCGGCGTATTGGTGACGTGCTGGCCGTCGATCACGAGATTCACCGGCTGCGTCATATCCATCGGGCAATGCCCTGAAGGCATGTCCAACGTTAGCTCCGAGACATTCTTCGTCGTCATGCTGAGAAAGTTGTTCGGGCCGATTTCCGCCTCGATTCGCGCCCGCTCCCAATGTTCCTCCATGCCATCGACCGTCACCCAGAGCATGCGATTATAGCGGAGCGTCCAGGTCGTGAAGCGCAGCTTGTTCGGAACAATGTCACGTCCCCGTTTCGCGAGACTTGCCATCCGCCGCTCCACTTCCACCGCCGAATCTTTGTGAATTCGGTGAGCCGTTCCCGGCCCGATGAGGTGCGTCATATCGATGCCCTCTTCAGCTAGATACTTCTCCATGATATCGGCCGCCTGCTTCTGTCGGTCGACCTCCCCGCTATAAGCGACCGTCGGGCAGTGAAATAGATTCGCCGCCCAGTCCGTGCAGTCGTAGAGATGCCAGAGTTTTTTCTCATACCAGGTTGGCGTCAGCGTCTCGCCCTGAAAGGTCCGCAGAAACTCCGGCGTTTCGGAAAACCCCGCGCCCGGATTCGCCGCAAACCAAAGATCAGGATAGTGCACGGCAAACTGCCAGCACGCCGCCCCGCCCATTGAAAAGCCCCGGACCGCAATACGGTCGTCGTCGATCGGATAGTATTTCTTAGCGTGCGCCAGCGCCTCGAACAAATCCACTTCGCCCGCAAACTTGTTGGCGTTTGAATAGCGACCATAAGGATGCAGCACAAACGTGTCCGCCGGCGCGTATTGCCCTGCCGAATGCTGACGGCCATTGATGAAATTCACCTCGCTCAAAGTCTCGCCCCGGCCGTGAAACCAGAAGTCCAGGCGATGCTTCAACGCTGCGCCCGACGTCCATGTCTCCGGCACGACCAACCCGTAAGGCTGCACGGAATGATCGATCTTGGAGCGGTAACCGCGAACAACCAGCCCCTTCTTCGTAAGCCAGGGCGCCTG
>JAPKDN010000698.1 GCA_028822575.1 Alphaproteobacteria bacterium
GCACTTCAAGGTGTGGCACACTGCGCAGTGTGCAATGATGCCGCTTTGCCTTTCGTCATGTCGCCATGTTTGGTGGCGGTGGTCGGGGTATCCGTGAGTGTCTTCAGATACGCCAATAGACTAGCCCGTTTCTTGGCGCTTTTGATTCCAGCGAAACTCATTTCCTTGCCCTTCATGAACTTTTGCGCTTGGCGAAGAATGAGGTGAGCGCCGGCTCCATCCAGGTCACGTCCAATGCCCTCATCGCCTTGGAGTAGCGGAAGCCGGCGACCGACGCGGCCAGCTAGTTCGCCAATGCCATGGAGGTTGGGACCGAGGCGGTTTTTGCAGCCTTTGTTAATGGATTTGGGTCGCCGGTGGTCATCGCCGCTTGTGTCATCGCGCCGACCGACAGTTTCATGATGAGGGGGACGAAACCGATGAATATAATATCAATCTTCCTTGTATATCGGTTCTTACGCGACAGCCTGTGACTGCGACGGTTCAACCGCGCGTCCCCATTTGATCAGATCGGGTTTGCTGACCTGGGTCAGGCGGTCTTCGCCCCAGACGCCTTCCATATGGAAACGCGCCGCCACGCACCACATCAGAACTTCAATCAGTTTGTGATTCACTTAGGCGTAAAGGCCCAGTTGCGTATAGTTGTTTATGGTCGCACCTGCGGCTGCGCCAGCAATGAACCAGGCCTCGTTACTGGTCTGAGTTGCTTGCGCGAACGATCCGGTCGCCCAAACAAAATCACCATGGCCGCCGATCAGATGCGGGCAGCTCTCACGATTGGCTTGGCTGTGGACGATCAGGACCGTCACCCTCCCCAGCGCATAGTGATAGACGAATACCCCCACCCATCGCCACGGTAGCGGCATGTAAATTGATTTTATGTTCCATGGTGCTGGAATTCGGGTTGATTCGGATCAATTCGATGTAGGCACGTTCATGGACGGCGATGAAGGGGCCCGGCACCGATCCATCGAAGGTCAACGCCCAGATTTCCGCGCCATCATCACCGACTTAGATAATTTTCTCCCCGATCGCCATTTCGATTTCGACGACTCTCAGACCACCCAAGGCGACTTGCTCGGGTGCTGGCACAAAAGGCGGCACGATCAGGGTTTGTTCACTCGTGGCAGCCCGAAGAAGTTGGCGCCGGAGGCTACTTTGGCCAAGAGCGTTGGCAATCGCGCCGCCGCCAGAACCGTCCTTCGTGATAAACCACCCTCGGTTCGTGCTCCATTTGTCCTGTTTTACTTCTCCCCTTTGGTCGGCGCGCGAGCGATGACTGGGTTCGCAACATCATTGGTTGCGATGGAGAGCCGCGACGGCGCCATGTCACTGACTGGCGACGCGTTATCTGTTCTGGTCATAAGGATAGTTCCAGGCCCGATGAGTTCACTTGACCTCGATCGACTTCCTAGAGGATTTCTTGTTTAAATTAAAAGTGGGAAAATGAATTAGCGGTCGAGACGGAACGGTTGGGCGACCAAAAAACCTCTCTTGGACCCTTCTACATCGCGATTTAATTGGATAGGCGGGATCATTGAGCTGGGCGATCCACGCTGGCTTCGGGATTAGGCGCACAACCCCTTCACGGGCCGGCCGGATGACCGCCTAAACCAAATCTTTATTCGGCCGCCTCGGTCACCGCCGAGTCCTGCCCTTGGACGGTAAAGAACGAGGCTGATTTCGGCTGCTTTGGCAGTTCGACCTGGAAGTCGATCATCCGTGCCGATAGGCTTGGGTGCCCACGCAGGATCATCCCCTCGTTCGGGCTCGGCATCGGGTTGCTGGCGAGTGGCACGGCGTCGGCGGCGGTATAGACACAGATGTAGAGCCCGCGCGGCCGGTCCGATTCATTCGGCGCCGAGCCATGCGCCAGTCGAGAGTGCATCAGGCAGACCGAGCCCGCGCCGCCAGTGATCGGTATTTGTTGAGCCCGGAGCGCCGCCTCGGTGGCCACATCGACCTTGCCAACAAACGCATCACCTTCGTAAAGCGAATGCATCGGCCCTTTATGGCTTCCAGGCACCACCTTCAGACAACCATTTTCCGCCGTCACCTCGTCTAACATCAACAGCGCAGTAACCACGTCATCATTAGAATGCGGGGTGAATCCAAAGTCCTGGTGATAATGCACGGCAGTATTGGCACCCGGGCATTTCTGGTTAATTTTACAGTGGTGGAACTTCACATCCGGGCCGACCAGATCGGAAACCATGTCGACGGTCCGAGCGTTCGACATTACCTCGAAATAGGTCTTTGAAATATCCGAGGGATTGTTGACCCGACGCAACGCCGGTTGCTCTCGCGTATGTTCGGTGCCCATATCGAAACGTGCCCGGCCATCGACAGTCGGTGTTCCATAAGGCTCGGCATGCTCCCGGCTTTCCTCGACCCAACCGGTGAGCTCGGTCCGCAGGCGTTTCAGCTGCTCCGGGGTGACGGCCTTCTCGACGACGAGGTACCCGTTGCGTTCGAAGGCCTCGACTTGGTCTTGTGAGAGAGTTGTCGGCATAATGACCCTCTAGGCTCGCAACATG
>JAPKDN010000699.1 GCA_028822575.1 Alphaproteobacteria bacterium
CGGTATTCCGGCATTTTGACATAATCGAAGGTTGCCCAACCCTCCGGGTCGACACCGATCGCCGTGCGTAAATAGACCAAGGATTCCTGAAACCCTTCCGGTCCCATGGCCTTCCACCAATCGAGATAACCCGGGTGCCAACGCTCCAACGCCTTCAATACCCGGCGGTCTTCCGACAAACCGACATTGTTGGGTATCGAGGTATCGTAATTGACGGCCATTGTGTCGGTCATACTTATAACTCCCGCCCGTTCCGTAATACTTCATTCCGCCGGACCCGCCGGATGAATACATCCCACCATACCCGGGATCATGCAAAGGGCGGCAATAGTGCCTACCCCCCAAAAGTTCCGCATCCCCGGCGAAAGCCAGGGCCCACGCCTGAGTTTCATGATCGTGACGGTTCGCCGATCCTGACAAACGACCGTCGGCGGCGCTCAACAATTGCTCACGCGCGCCCGTCTCAGGCTTGGGCTCCGGCTTGCGCCGGGATGCGAACAAAAAATTAGCGAAAGTGACAAAGCGTAGGCCCGATCCGCCTCATCACACCCGCCGCTTGTCGAACTCCACCTTTAGCCCCGTACCATAACGCCCCAGCGCCCCGGCCTCGCCAACTGCATTTGGGCGTTGGAAAATCCAGTTCTGCCAAGCGGTCAACCGGCCGAAAATCTTGGTTTCCATGGTTTCGGGTCCGGCGAAGCGTGTGTTGGCCTCGAGCCCCGTCAAAGCGTCGGCGGAAAAACTCGCCCGCTCCTCCAGGAACAATCGGACCTCGTCCTCCCAGTCAATATCATCGAGAGCGGCGGTCACCAGGCCCAGACCCTCGGCGTCGCTGGCATCCAGACTTTCGCCGATCCGCTCCCCTAGTTCGTCTATCATCTCCGGCTCGCCAAGAAACCGCGTCGCCAATCGCGAGAGCCCGTTCGGCATCGGGTGCGCGCCCAGATTCGCCGCGCTCAAGACCAGCGTTGCCTCGGGCCGGTTATCACTCTCAAAGGCGCCATCGGCCATGAAGCCCCGATCCGCCACGAAGACCAATTCGGCCAGGAAACCGGCGAAACAGCTTCCCGGCTCGATCAATGTGGCAAGCGAGCGCGAGGTCAGATCCACCCGCTTCATCACCCGGGTCCACATCAGTTTGGTCTCGCGGGCCAACCAGTGATCCTGATGCGCCTCCAAAAAAGCGTCATAGGCCATTACCGCGGCCGGGTCCCCCACGCTTTTAAAGGCAATGACCGCGACCTCCAGTTCGTTGAAGCGCAGGTTGAGCAGCGCGTCATCCACCTCCCGCGCCATGCGAATCGGCCAAAATCCAGCCCCCTCCGCCAGCACCGCGGCGCCGTCGATGGGCGCGTCGGTCTCTGGCCCGGTTATCGTGATGGTGGCGAGCCGCGCGTCGCGGTCGATCTCCACCTGGACCGCAGAATAGGAAATCGTGTCTTCCTCAATCTTCCTATCAAGCGGGACGAGGGTAATGCCCGTTTCCTCGGATTTCCTATCCACGGCTGTGACCGACGCCTCGACCCGTGCGGCCACTGCTTCGTCGAATTTCGATGGCGGCACGACCTCATCCACCAGACGCCAGTCCAAGGCCCGGTGCCCGCGCGCGCCTTCTTCCGTCGAGCAAAAGATATCGGCGCGGTCCCGGCGCACCTTGCGCTTATCGGTCACACGGGTAATCCCACCGGTTCCCGGAAGCACCGCCAGCAGCGCCACCTCCGGCAACGAGACCGAACTCACGCCATCATCGACCAGGATGATGTAATCACTCGCCAAGGCAAGCTCGTAGCCGCCGCCGGCGCAGGCTCCGCTCACCGCCGCTATATAACGTTGGCCCGAATGCGCCGAGGCATCCTCCATCGCGTTTCGAGTCTCGTTGGTGAATTTGCAGAAGTTTACTTTATGGGCATGAGCCGCGCCGGCAAGCATGCGGATATTCGCGCCGGCGCAAAACACCCGCTCCTTTCCCGAACGCAGGACGACGGCGCAAACCTCGGGATGCTCAAAGCGCAATCTCTGCATCGCGTCATGCAGCTCGATATCGACACCAAGGTCATAAGAGTTGAGCTTCAGCTCGTAACCTTTGAACAATCCTCCAGCCTCATCGACGTCCATGATCAGATCCGCTCGGGCTCCATCGACCTCGATCCGCCAGTGGCGATAACGTGACGGGTCGGTCTGGAAATCGATGCGCATCGAAACTGTCCTCCAAAACCCCGGATCAAACCATTTCACAATGGCGGCAGAATAGGCTTGTAGTAAAAATGGTCAACAAAAATGCGTTAAAATGCATATTTTTTTCTAATTATGCATTATAATGCATTTTTTATAAATACCCGTAATCACGAGCTACCGCTTCAACCGATACATAGCCATCGGCTAGATCGCGCTCAATCGCCGCTCGTTCCCGCTCCTCCGGCGTCCCGTAACCACCCGCGCCGGACAACCTGAAACTCAGCACGTCGCCCTTGCGCAAATCCTTCATATCTTTCGAATGAAGTTTGATTTTCTCATTCCCACGATAAAGGTTGCTTTCG
>JAPKDN010000700.1 GCA_028822575.1 Alphaproteobacteria bacterium
GCCTACGACCGCGTGCTCAAGCCGGAAACCCAGCGCGGCATGCATGCCCACCACAATTTGTCGCTCGGTGTCGCGAATTCGATCGTTGCCGCTCAGGAAGGCGCCGTGCGGATCGATGCCAGCCTTGCAGGCATGGGGGCAGGGGCGGGCAACGCCCCGCTCGAAGTGTTAGTTGCTGCGGCCGACCGAAAGGGCTGGAACCATGGATGCGACGTGATGGCGTTGATGGACGCAGCGGAAGATCTGGTCCGTCCACTCCAGGATCGCCCGGTGCGGGTCGACCGCGAGACGCTGAGCCTGGGCTATGCCGGTGTCTATTCAAGCTTTCTTCGTCACGCGGAAAAGGCGGCCGAACAATACGGCCTCGACACCCGCGAAATTCTGATCGAACTGGGTAAACGGCGCATGGTTGGCGGGCAGGAAGACATGATTGTCGATGTTGCGCTCGATCTCGTTTCCGCGCGGGCAACATAGGCGATGGCAATGGACAAGATTGAACGTTACGCGGAAATTCTGGACAGCGCGGCGCTTCATGCGCGCGCAACGCCCCAACTGACGCATACCGACCCCGATCTGAGTGTGGCGGATGCCTATCTGGTGCAGAAGCTGTCGGTCGATCGTCGCCTCAGCCGCGGTGAACGCCGAATCGGAGTCAAGATGGGTCTGACGAGCCGGGCCAAGATGCTGCAGGTCGGGGTCGACGAGGTAGCCTGGGGACGCCTGACCGACGCGATGCTGATCGAGGAAGGCGCGTCGATGTCTCGCGCACGTTTCGTTCACCCACGGGTTGAGCCGGAAGTGGCCTTCCTTATGAAGGCGCCGCTTTCCGGAAAGGTCACAGCGATGGAGGCGCTGGCGGCGGTCGAAGCGATTGCTCCAGCAATGGAAATCATTGATAGCCGGTACGAGAACTTCAAGTTCGCTTTGTCTGATGTTATTGCCGACAACACCTCGTCTTCTGGCCTTGTGATCGGACAATGGAACGATCCAGCCAAGGATTTCTCGAACCTCGGGGTTGTTCTCGAAATCGACGGCCATGTGATCGAGGTCGGTTCGACTGCAGCTATTCTCGGCCATCCCTTGCGGTCGTTGGTCGCCGCGGCGCGACTTGTCGCTGAAGGCGGAGAAGAAATCTCAGCAGGCGACATCGTCATGGCAGGTGGCATCACCGCCGCTCCCAATCTCGCGCCCGGTCAAACCGTCCGCACGAATATCCAGGGGCTTGGTGCCGTAATGTTTCAGGTGGAGGCGTAAATGCCAATCATCGAGGTCAACATGCTCGAGGGTAGATCGCCGGATGACAAAGAACGGTTGATCCAAGCCCTGACCGATGCTGCCATAACGTCGATCGGGGCGCCGCGTGAATCGGTCCGCATTATCTTGCGCGAGATGCCGAGCGGCCACTTCGCGGTCGGTGGACAGTCCTTCGCGGCGAAAGCGGCCGCAAAGGCCGCCGGGAAGGAATGACGTGACAACTGGGCTGCACCTGATCCGGATTGTCGGCGGCGGAGAGTTCAGTTGCGGTGAGGACGAGTCGGTCTTGCTGGCCATGGAGCGATGCGGATCGAGCGATATTGGCGTTGGTTGCCGGGGCGGCGGGTGCGGGATCTGCAGGGTCAAAGTGGTCGAAGGGGGCTATAAGACCGGCAAAATGAGTGCCGCAAAGGTTTCAGAAAGCGACCGTGAAGCGGGTTATGCCCTAGCATGCCGCCTCTATCCGGCCGCTGACTTATTAATCGAAGTGTAATATAAATCTAGAGGAGATATGAAATGGCTACCAAACTCAAAAACGTTGAAAACGAATACGGAATTAAGAGCGAATACGGTCACTTTATCGGCGGCGAGTGGATTTCCGGTGATAGTGGGAAGACGATCGACCTGATCAATCCGGCCACAGGCGCGGTGCTGACCAAGATCCAGGCCGGTAATGCCAAGGATATCCAGCGTGCAGTGGCCGCTGCAAAGGCCGCCTTTCCGAAGTGGTCAGAAAGTTCGCCTGCCGAACGTCAGGAAATCCTGATTGAGGTCGCGCGTCGGCTCAAGGCGCGCCATCAGCATTATGCCACGCTTGAGACCCTGAACAACGGTAAGCCAATCCGCGAATCGATGTATTTCGATATGCCTCAGGCAATCGGCCAATTCGAGCTTTTTGCCGGCGCGGCGTATGGCCTTCATGGTCAGACATTGGATTTCCCCGATGCTGTCGGCATCGTTCACCGCGAGCCGCTGGGCGTGTGCGCGCAGATTATCCCGTGGAACGTGCCGATGCTGATGATGGCGTGCAAAATCGCGCCAGCCCTTGCTTCAGGGAACACGGTTGTGCTTAAACCTGCCGAGACGGTCTGCCTTTCGGTGATCGAATTCTTCGTAGAAATGGCGGATCTTTTGCCCCCAGGCGTGATCAACGTGGTCACCGGCTACGGTCCTGACGTCGGTGAGGCGCTTGTGACTCATGAGGACGTCCGTAAGGTCGCCTTCACCGGGTCGGTGGCGACGGCCCGCCGGGTCATGCAATATGCATCCGCCAATA
>JAPKDN010000032.1 GCA_028822575.1 Alphaproteobacteria bacterium
CGGAACCAGGGCGAGAACCGGGTCGTCGGCATTGGCTTCGATTTCGTCCGGGAAATAGACCCGTGTGTAGGCATGCAAGGGCATCCCTCGCATGAAGATGATCAGGTTCAGATACGGTGCCTGGCCGTCGCCGATCGCGCCGGGTTTGATGGTTTCGAAGATGAAGCGGTTTTCCGGATCAGTCCCCGTGCCATGGCGGCCAAACCCTAAAAAGCCCATGTTCGAGCCGCGGCTATCGGCGGGGTGGGCATGGCGGCCCTGGGAATCGGCCTGCCAGACCTCGATCATCGCGTCGGGCACCACCGCGCCGTCGGCGTCGAATACCCGGCCTTCGACCCTGATGCGGGTACCGTCGATATCCGAGCCTGCCATGGCGCCGGAGGCGATGCTTGTCATCTGCTCGAAGCCGTATTGCTCCGGCGTCATGCCATAGGCGAAGAACGGGCCGACGGTCTGTGATGGGGTTTGTTTCAGTGTCATGGCCTAGGCCTCCATCGGCGTGGCTGCGCGGCCACGCAGGACGAAGTCGAACTCATACCCTAAGGCAAACCCTTCCTCGGTGGCGTCGAGCGAGAATTTCTTCACCAGAGCCTGTCGGTTGCTCTCGGGGGTGGCATTGAAGATCGGATCGAGTTCAAGCAGCGGGTCTCCAGGAAAATAGGTCTGAGTGACCAAGCGGGTAACAAATGCCGGACCGAACAGCGAGAAATGAATGTGCGCGGGGCGCCAGCCATTGGTGTGGTTTCCCCAAGGATAGGCCGCCGGCTTGACCGTCACAAACTTGTACACCCCGTTTTCGTCGGTGACACAGCGGCCACCGCCAAAGAAGTTCGGATCAAGCGGCGCGTTGTGCTGATCGGCGGCATGGATATACCGACCGGCGGCATTGCATTGCCAGATCTCGATCAAGGTGTTGGGATGCGGGCGCTCGTTCTCGTCCAACACGCGGCCAGTGACGATGATCCGTTCGCCAAGCGGTTCGCCGCCCTCCTTGGCGCCATTCTTGGTCAGATCGTTATCCAGGGGATTCAGCGTTTCGTGGCCAAAAACCGGGCCGGTAATCTCGGACAGAGATTGCGGCAAAGGGATCAGAGGTTTGCCGGGGCTGCGGGTAATCGTGGACTTGTATTCTGGTGCCAGATAGGGAGGCTGGGTGTCCCAGTCCCGGGGGTTGTAGGGGGCCTCGGCCATGATCTGTCTCCGCTCTCGGGGCGTGAGGTGTTGCCAGCGTTCCGTATAGGATACCACGGCGTCGGCGCGCGTCGATACATCACTGGGCTGATCTAAGTGATTAGAATCGCGCGAAAATCGTTCACATTAGTAAGGGTCGGGCCGCTGATCACCAGGTCGCCAAGCGCCTCAAAGAAGCTGTAACCGTCATTATTTTCCAGCTGTTCCCGTGCCGAAACCCCAGCCACCTCCGCCCGCGCAAGCGTCGTGGGAAGGTAAAGCGCGCCGGCATTATCCTCGGTGCCGTCGATACCGTCGGTATCACAGGCTATGGCGGAAATACGATGGAGGCAGTCGCCGGAGCGTTCCTGCAAGGCGACTGCGAGAGCGACGAGAAATTCGGCGTTTCGACCGCCGCGGCCGGAGCCTCGCACGGTGACCGTCGTCTCGCCTCCGGTCAATAGCACGCAAGGGGTCTTGGATGGCTGACCATGGCGCGCCGTTTGGCTGGCGATCCCGGCATGCATGCGCGCGACATCGCGAGCTTCGCCCTCGATCGCGTCCCCTAGGATAACCGGCGGCACGTTGCGGGCGCGGGCCACCTTGGCGGCCGCTTCCAAGGCCATCTGCGGGGTGGCGATCAGGATCGTCTCGCAATTCGCGAAAGCCGGGTCCCCTTCCTTGGGGTTTTCGTCCGCGGCCTTGTCGAGCCGTGCGGCAATGGCGGGTAGCGGTGTTACGCCATATTTTTCCAGCACGGCGCGCGCGTCGGCATAGCTGGTGGGGTCGGCGACGGTCGGGCCGGATCCGATAACGTCGAGTTCGTCGCCGGGAACATCGGAAATCGCGAAGGCGACAAGTCGGGCGGGAGCGGCGGCAGCGGCTAGGCGTCCGCCCTTGATCGCCGAGAGATGCTTGCGCACGCAATTCATCTCGTGGATCGTCGCGCCGGACTTTAACAAGTCACCGGTCACCGCCTGTTTGTCTTCCAAGGTGATGTTATCGACCGGCAGCGACAGCAGCGCCGATCCGCCACCCGAGATAAGGCACAGTACGAGGTCATCCTCGGTCAATCCCTCGGCGAGCGCGAGAATCCGCCCGGCCGCGGCGCGTCCAGCGGCGTCTGGCACCGGGTGGGCGGCCTCGATCACCTCGATCCGATCACAGGGCACACCATGGCCATAGCGTGTCACCACGAGACCCTCCAGCGGGCGTTCCGGGCAATGCAACGCCCAGAAATCCTCCACGGCGCGGGCCATGGAGCCGCCAGCCTTGCCGGCGCCGAGTACCACCGTTCGACCTTTTGGTGGACTGGCGAGGAGCTGCTCCAGATGCGGTGGCAGGCAATGCGCCGGATCGGCGGCGGCCACGGCGGCCTCGAAAAGCGCGTTCAGGAATTTAGCGGGATCTTGCACCACGGACTCCAGCGTTTTCACGTTCGCCGGAAGGTAGGGGCGTGGTCAGCCGGTGGCAAGATCAAGCAAGAGAGAATGGGTCGGATCCGTTGTTATCGGATTGGCGCTCCACCTATAGTTGAAAGGGTGGTTATTCGGGCGGGACAGTGTGGCCTAGTCGACTGAGCGACTGTTTGATTTATCTTGAAGACAGCGGTGGAAATCCCGGTCCTGGAAACGGATCGCCTGATACTGCGCGGTTTCATGCAAGACGATCTCGATGCCTATGCGAGCATCTTTGGTGATCCGGAAGTCGCGGGGGGTCATTGCCGATGGCAAGCCTGTCGACCAGAATCTGGCTTGGCGCGGAATGGCCACGATAGTCGGCAATTGGCATCTTCGCGGTTTAGGGATGTGGGCGGTCGAGGAAAAAGCCTCGGGCGAGATGATCGGTCGCGCCGGCTTGCTGGAGCCCGGGGGTTGGCCGGGCACGGAAATTGGATGGTTGATCGCGCGGGGGCACTGGGGCAAGGGTTACGCGAACGAGGCCGCGCGCTGCTGTCTGGACTGGTCCGTCGAGCCACTGGGGCGTAACTACTTGATCTGTCTTATCCGTCTGGGTAACACGCTGTCGATCTGGGTGGCCGAGAAATTGGCCATGACCTTGGGTGGCGAGATCGAGCTCATGGAGAGCCCGGCGCTGGTGTATGATTGGTCACGTGACGCGACTTAAGTCAGTCGCCAGTCCCCAGTCCCCGGTCGGCTTATCAAACAAGCGTCGCCGTAGGAAAAGAAGCGATACCGCTCCTGGATGGCGTGTCGATAAGCCTCCAGCATCCGGTCCCGTCCGGCGATCGCGGATACCAGCATGAGTAACGTTGACCTCGGTAAATGAAAATTCGTGAGCAACAGGTCGGTCACCTGGAATTCAAAGCCGGGCGTGATGAACAGATCTGTCTCGCTCGCGAAAGGTTGTAGGCCTCCATTGGTTGCCGCGGATTCCAGCACCCGCAGGCTCGTGGTGCCAACGGCGACGATGCGTCCACCACTGGCCTTGGTCTCGGCGATCAAGTTTACTGTGTCGGCGCCGACCTCGGCCCATTCGGAATGCATGGGGTGGTCGTCGGTATCATCGACCATGACAGGTAGGAAAGTTCCGGCGCCAACATGCAGGGTAACCGTCGCCCGATTGATGCGCCGTTCTTCAAGGAGGGCCAGTAGTTCGGGTGTGAAATGCAGGCTGGCGGTCGGCGCGGCGACGGCGCCATCCTTGTCGGCGAACACGGTCTGATAATCGTTTTTGTCGTCGTTTTCCCGGTCCTCGGCACCGCGTTTGATGTAAGGTGGCAGTGGCATCCGGCCCAACACTTGGAGGCGTTCCAGAAGCGCATGATCGGTGAGGGCGAAATCCAGGACCACTTCGCCGCCATCGCGCGAGATGACCTTGGCGGCGAGGTCTTCGCCGAAATCAACCGTATCCCCGGGACGAAGGCGCTTGGCGGGTTTGGCGAAAGCCGCCCAGCGGCCCGGACCGATGCGTTTGTGCAAGGTCGCCTCGATCCGCGCTTCGCCTCGGCGCCCGTCAAGCCTCGACGGAATGACGCGGGTATCATTCACCACCAGAAGGTCGCCCGGCCGAAGCAGGTCCGGTAAATCGCGGATCGATCGATCGGCGAGGCTCTGCCCCGTCATATCCAACAGGCGCGCCGCGTCGCGGGGCCGCGCCGGGTGCCTGGCGATCAGCTCTGGTGGTAATTCATAATCGAAAAGGTCGACCTGCATCGGGCCTAGACGGGCGTGTCGCCAGTTTCTTCTTGAAACCGGGCGGGCAGCATCGAGATGAAGATCCGGAACGGCACCAGCAACACCGCCGCCATGGCGAGCTTGGCGCCATAATCACCGATCGCCCAGGTGATCCAAGGCAGGCCGGTCGCGGCGAAGGCAATGGTGAAGAAAAGAGCTGTATCCACGGTTGACGAGATGGTGGAGGAGACCAACGGCGCCTTCCACCAGGTCTGGCGGCGCATCTGGTCGAAAATCGCGATGTCGAGCAATTGCGCCACCAGGAAGGCGGTGCCCGAGGCCACCGCGATGCGCGGATCGGCGAAAACTAGGGAGAGCACCACGCCGACCGCGAAACCAGCGTAAACCACCTTGCGGGCGGGCGCGGCGCCGAACAATCTGTTGGTCAGGTCGGTGACCAGAAAAGCGGTCGGAAAAGTAAACGCGCCCCAGGTTAGCCATTCGTTGATTGGATAACCGACCGCGATATTGGAGACCAGGACCACGAGGCCCATGGCCAAGATCCCGGCGGTCACTCCTTTGAGTTCGATGCCTTTCATGGCGTGGGTCTCCCACCGGTGTTTGGATTTGGCGCTTAATAGGTCGGGAAACCAGAGCTGTCCAACCAAATCGGCGGCCGTGGTCCCGGATCCGTCAAAGTCGCATTCGACCCGTCGCCTTTTTTTGGAGACCCGTGCTACAAACGGCCTAGGTCGCCTGGATGGAGGCGACGGCTTTTTAGGGAGACCCCGAGTGTCGGGAACAACTTCGCGCAATATAGATGTCGCGCGCTATCTGGAGCATCACCGGATGATGCATCGGATCCGCGCCTTCGAAGAGGCGGCGGCCAGAGCGAACGAGGATAAATTGGTGCTTGGTGCGATCCATCTGTCGATCGGTCAGGAGGCGATCGCCTCGGGTGTCTGCCGCAATCTGCGGACCAGTGATTATCTGCTGTCGACCCATCGCGGGCATGGGCACACCTTGGCTAAGGGTGCCGACGCGACGGCGATGATGAGTGAATTGCTGGGTCGCGAAGGTGGGATTTGCCAGGGCAAGGGTGGCTCGATGCATATCGCGGATTTTGGCGTGGGTATGCTGGGCGCCAATGGCGTGGTGGCGGCGAACATCAACATCGCGGCTGGCGCGGCTCACGCGATTAAGCTCAAGGGCGATGATGGCGTTGCCTGCAGCATTTTTGGCGACGGCGCGATCAATCGCGGCCCGTTTCTGGAAGGGCTGAATTGGGCTGGCGTGTTTAAACTCCCGGCGCTGTTTGTGTGTGAAAGCAACGGTTTTGCCTCGACGACGCGGACCGCCGCGATGACCTCGGGTGATGGCGCGGCGGCGCGGGCCCGATCGCTTGGCATTCCGGCCGACGAGATCGACGGCAACGATATCGTCGCGGTGGATGAGACGGTTCGAGGGGCGGTTGACGCGATCCGGGGCGGCGGCGGACCACGGTTTATCCTCTGTAATACCTATCGTCTGCACGGCCATACCGCCTCAGACCCTGCGGCGTATCGCGACCAAGGCGAGGTCGACGAAGCCTGGAAGAACGACCCGATCGAGCGTTCTGCGGCGGTGCTGCGCGACGCCGGCGTGGACATTGAGGCGTTAGAAGCGCATCGCGACGCGGCGGCGTTCGAGATGGATCAGGCCTATGATGTCGCGAAAGCCGCGCCGTGGCCGGATCTGGCGCTGGCGTATACCGATGTTCAGGATATAGGCGATCCACGCGTGAGGGCGTTCTGATGGCGGTCATGACTTACGCCGAGGCTGGTAAGACGGCGCTGGCCGAGGAGATGCGGCGCGACCCGTTGGTTTGGGCGGTCGGAGAGGATCTCGGGCGGGGCGGCGTGTTCGGCCAATATGCCGGGCTAGTCGATGAGTTCGGACCGGACCGAATTTCGGACGCGCCGATTTCCGAGGCGGCGATCATGGGCGCCAGTGTTGGCGCCGCGATGGCGGGTACGAGGCCAGTGGTCGAGATGCGTTTCGCGGATTTCGCGCTTTGTGCGGTTGACGAGCTGATCAACCAGGCGGCCAAGGCCCGCTATATGCTTGGCGGACAGACCAAAGTGCCGATGGTGATCCGCGAGCCGATGGGCATGTGGCGTTCTTCCGCCGCCCAACACAGCCAGTCGCTGGAGAGCTGGTACACCCATATCCCGGGATTGGTGGTCGCGGTGCCGTCAACGCCGGCGGACAACAAAGGACTGCTTAAGGCGGCGATCCGCGCTGACGACCCAGTGGTTTATTTCGAGCACAAGAACATCTGGGGCATGGAAGGTGAAGTGCCGGATGGCGATGTGGTCCTGCCTTTCGGCAAGGCCCGGATCGAGCGCGAAGGCTCTGATATCACCATCGTCTCCTGGTCTTCCCAACTTCATACGGCGAGCAAGGCGGCCGCGGGGTTAGAGAGCCAAGGCATCTCGGCCGAGGTCATTGATCTCAGAACGCTTTGGCCTTGGGACCGGGATGCGGTCTTCGCCTCGGTCAAGAAAACCGGCCGGTTACTGATCACCCACGAGAGCGTCTCGGTCGGTGGCTTCGGCGCTGAAATCGCCGCGACGGTCTCCGAGCATTTGTTCAAGGCGCTCAAAGCGCCCGTTCGGCGCCGCGCCGCGCCGCGGATCCCGATCTCCTATGCCCCGCCGCTAGAGGATGTGGTTCGGGTGTCGGAAGCGCAAATCATCGCGACCGTTACCGAGATGATGGCGATCTAGAAGCAGGAGGGAACGATGGCCAATCGCGTAATTGACGACCGGATTGTTGTCGCCAACACCGTTACCAAACTAGGACCCGAATGCAAGGGGCGCGTGGTGCTTGGCGCCTCGCATGGTGGCGTTTATGCCGCTTATCTTACGGTCAAGGCCAAGGCGCGGGGTGTGATCCTGAATGACGCGGGACGCGCCAAGGACGATTCTGGTATCTCAGGTGGACCGTATTGTCAGGACCTCGGCATTCCCTTCGCGACCACCGATACCATGTCCTGCCGCATCGGTGATGGCGAGAGCGCGGTGGACGAGGGGGTGATCTCCTTTGCCAACCCGCTGGCGTTATCACTGGGCGTGACGCTCGGTATGTCCGCGATCGACGCCGCTCTCTTTATGACAAAAGCGGCGCTTACCGATAAGCCCGCGCCAAGTTATGCTGAGGCGCGCAAGGAACTGTCGGGTAATCCTTGCGAGCGGATGATTGTGCTGATGGACTCCATATCGCTGGTGAACGACCAGGATGGAGGCCGGATCATCGTTTCCGGCAGCCATGGCGCGATGCCTGGCGCCGATCCGGCGATGGCGATCCGGGGCGATGCCTTCGCCGGGATTTTCCACGACGCGGGCGGTGGCAAGGACGACGCGGCAACATCGCGACTGCCGGCCCTGGACCAGCGTGGGATCATCGCCGGTACCGTCGCCTGCATGTCGGCCAGGATCGGTGATGGCGAGTCGATCTATCGCGACGGCGTGTTGAGCCACGTAAACGAGACCGCCAAGGCGGCTGGCGGCGTGGTTGGAATGCCGGCCAAGACTTTCATCGATTCACTTATAACTAAATAGCGGAGAATCCCATGGCGCTTTACGGCAAGGGTATGCTGATGACCTTCACCGAGACCCCAGTGGGTGTCGAGGAAGACTTCAACGAGTGGTACAATCGCGAACATCTCGATGAACGGGTC
This sequence comes from Alphaproteobacteria bacterium, assembly GCA_028822575.1. The sequence goes on from JAPKDN010000032.1 coordinate 8,029, forward strand.
TGGATGCCCGGCTTCCATCGGGCCCGCCGCTATGTCGATAGCGATGGCGACGCGCTGATCAAATATTTCGCCACCTACGAGACCGACAAGGTTGAGGACCTGGCTGACCCCGCATATATGGAGTTGCTGAAGGATCAGTCTGACTGGTCGAAGAAGGTCATGGCCACGTTCCAAAAGTCCGATCGGGTGACCGCGCGCATCACTATCGATCTATCGCATGGGTTCGGTGGCGCCTGTGCCTTCGCCCGATTCTTCCCCGCGCCCTCGGTCATGGATGCGTTGAGGAGCCACTTGGAGAGTAATCTGCTGCCGGCGCTAGTGGCGCGGCCGGGGATGATAGGCGCGGTTTTGGCCGAGAATAATCTCGCCGTGGTCAACGAAGGGCGAAAGGCTCAGGGCGTGGCGATCCCCGAAAACGAGACGCCGCAATGGATCGTGCTGCTGGAAGGCCAGTGCTCTCAGGTGACCGCGTCGGCCCTGCGTGCTGGGTTTGGCGGTGGGCTGCCGGACCATGGTGTTGGGTCAGCCGTTATCGATACTGGCAATCATATCCTCATGTTCGGGAACAACCGGTAGTCGCGTGCCTCTCACATTTACCGTTGACCAGACCGACGGCCCCGCCCGGCGCGGTCGGCTTGAAACCGCGCATGGGGTGATTGATACCCCCGCCTTCATGCCCGTGGGCACCGCCGCGACCGTGAAGGGCATGTTGCCTAGTTCGGTCAAAGCGACAGGCGCGCAGATTTTGCTGGGTAACACGTATCATCTGATGCTGAGGCCCGGCGCCGACCGGATCGAGGCGCTTGGCGGCTTACACCAGTTCATGCAGTGGGACGGGCCGATCCTGACGGATTCCGGCGGCTATCAGGTGCTGTCGCTGACAGATCTGCGCAAGCTTGATGAGAACGGCGTTCGGTTCCGTAGCCATATTGACGGCAGCTACCATACCTTGACACCAGAAAGTTCGATCAAGATTCAGCATCAGTTGGACGCCAACATCACCATGGTTTTCGATGAATGCACGCCGTTTCCAGTTACGCCGGAGGTGGCGGCGGGGTCCATGCGCCTGTCGATGCGTTGGGCAGGACGTTCCAAAGAGGCGTTCGCGCCCCGAGATGGTTACGGCCTGTTCGGAATTGTGCAAGGCGGCGTCTTTGATGATCTCCGCCGGGAGTCGGGGGCGGCGCTGATTGATATCGGCTTCGATGGCTACGCGATTGGCGGCCTCGCGGTTGGCGAGGGACAGGCGGAAATGCTCCGGGTACTTGATGTCACGGTGCCGGTCCTGCCGAATGACACACCACGTTATTTGATGGGCGTCGGCAAGCCGGGGGATCTCGTGGAAGCAGTGAGCCGCGGGATCGATATGTTCGATTGCGTACTCCCAACCCGCTCTGGTCGGACCAGCCAGGCTTTTACCCGGTGCGGCCAGGTCAATCTGCGTAACGCCAGGCATACCGACGATCCTCGACCGTTGGACGAAGAATGCGGTTGCCCCGCTTGTGACGGATTTTCCCGCGCCTATCTACAGCATCTTGTGAAGGCTGGAGAAATGCTCGGCGCGATGCTGCTTACCTGGCACAATCTACATTACTATCAGGTATTGATGACCGGGCTGCGGGCGGCGATCGCCCAGGGCACCCTGAAGGATTTCGCGGCGGCGTTCGCGGAAACCCAAGCTAAGGGTGATATTGAGCCTCGTTGACGTGATCGGGTGGCCCCATGAAGCAACGGATAATCGCCAAGGCCCGCGAAATCGGTTTCGATGCGGTTGGTGTTGCGCCGGCGACGGTGGGCGCGCGCGAGCAGGCACGGCTCGATGCTTTTCTCGCCCAGGGTCAGCACGGTGACATGGAGTGGATGGAACGCACCGTCGAGCGTCGACGTGATCCGCAGACCTTGTGGCCGGAGGCGAGATCTGTCATCGTCCTGGCGACGAATTACGGCCCCGACCATGACCCAATGGACAATTTGGAGGCCCGGGATCGGGCCAATATTTCGGTTTATGCCCGCAATCGTGACTACCATGACCTGGTCAAGAAACATCTGAAACAGCTGGGGCGCTGGATGGCGGCGGAATTCGGCTGCGAGCTCAAGGTTTTCGTCGACACCGCGCCGGTTCTGGAAAAGCCGCTCGCCCAGAGCGCGGGGGTTGGCTGGCAAGGCAAGCATTCCAACTTGGTCAGCAGGGACCTAGGGTCATGGTTCTTCCTTGGCGAGATATTCACCACGCTGGATCTGGAACCCGATCGGCCGGGGAGTGACCGTTGCGGCTCGTGCTCCAATTGTCTTGATATTTGCCCGACCCGAGCGTTCCCGGCTCCCTACACATTGGATGCCTCGCGCTGCATTTCGTACCTGACGATCGAGCACAAGGGTCATATCGCCGAGGAGTTTCGCCGCGCGATGGGGAACCGAGTTTATGGCTGTGATGATTGCTTGGCGGTTTGTCCATGGAACAAGTTTGCCAAGGCCTCGAGCGAGGCGAAGTTAACCGCGCGCGAGGATCTCACCTTGCCCTTGCTGACGTCTTTCCTGGGCTTGGACGAAGCGGGATTTCGGGCCCGTTTCAGCGGCTCTCCCGTCAAGCGGGTGGGGCGGGACCGTTTTTTGCGGAATGTGCTGATCGCAACTGGTAATTCCGAAGATGCTGTCGCGCTGCCGGTTGTTGAACGATTACTCGCCGACGCGTCGCCATTGGTGCGTGCGATGGCGGTCTGGGCCGCAGGGTGCCTCGCGGCGCCGGAGCGTCTGGCGGTGCTTCGCGCCCTGCATGAACCGGGCGAATTGGACGATGATGTAAGAGGCGAGTGGTCGAGACATATCCGATAGGCTTACCCTCGGGGGAGCCATTGCCCCTGACGATCTTGATGATAAGGAAACAGGATGAATCCTGAGGATTTTCGTAAGCACGCTCATGTCATGGTCGACTGGATGGCGGATTACATGAGCGGCGTGGAGGCTTACCCGGTTCGTGCCCAAACCGCGCCCGGTGATATCGCGGATCAATTGCCTAAACAGCCGCCAGAGTTGGCGGAGCCGATGGAAGAGATCTTCACCGATTTCAAATCTACGATTTTGCCCGGTATCACCCATTGGCAGCACCCCAGTTTCTTCGCGTATTTCCCGGCTAATTCCAGCCCTCCCTCGGTCCTGGCCGAAATGCTGACGGCCAGCCTCGGCGCGCAATGCATGCTTTGGCAGACCAGCCCGGCGGCGACGGAGCTGGAAACCCTGATGATGGATTGGCTGCGTCAAATGACCGGCCTGCCGGAAGGGCTGCATGGCGTAATTCAGGATTCGGCGTCCGGTGCCATACTTTGCGCGCTGTTGACGGCGCGGGAGCGTGTGACGGGGTGGAAGGTGAACGCGGAAGGGATGACGGGCTCGGCGCCGCTGGTCGCCTATACCTCCCAGCAGGCGCATTCCGCGACCGAGAAGGGCGCGAAAATCGCCGGGTTCGGCAAGGCGAATGTCCGCTTGATCGAGACCGACGATAATTTCGCCATGCGTCCAGAAGCGTTGCGCGCGGCGATCGAGGAAGACCGAGCGGCGGGTCGAATACCAACCTGCGTCGTTGCCTCAATGGGGACGACGGGCGTGGGTGCTGTTGATCCCCTCCGGCCCATCGGTGAGATATGCCAGGAATTCGAGGTTTTCTTGCATGTCGACGCCGCGTGGGGAGGGTCGGCCCTGATCCTTCCGGAGGAACGCTGGATGTCGGATGGCGTGGAGCTTGTTGATAGCCTGGTCTTCAATCCGCATAAGTGGCTCATGACGAATTTTGATTGCTCCGCCCATTACGTTCGTGAACCCGATGCCCTTATCCGCACTCTGTCGATCCTACCGGAGTTCTTGAAGAGCCGGGAGCAGGGTGAGGTCATCGATTATCGGGATTGGAGCGTGCCGCTGGGGCGGCGCTTTCGCGCGCTTAAGCTATGGTTTGTCATCCGATCGCATGGTGTCGACGGGTTGAGAGAAATCCTGCGAAAACATATCGCGCTCGCTCGGGAGACCGAAGTCTGGGTGGCGGGGGCGAAGGATTTTGAAATCGTCGCCCCGCGGTCGCTGTCGCTGTTCAACTTTCGCTACAAGCCTTTGGGCGTTGAGGATCCGGCCGAACTTGATCGGCTCAACGAAGCTTTGTTGCATCGGTTGAACGATGATGGTTCGACGTATTTTACCCAGAATAGGGTGCGGGGTGCCTATGCGATCCGCTGGGCGATTGGACAAACCAATACAGAGCGCCGCCATGTGGAAGTGGCCTGGAAGATCATTCAGGATTTCGCCCGGGCATTGACTTAGTTCCTGGGACTTAGCTCCCGGGACTTAATGCCCGGCGCGCTGCATCTTAAAAGTCGAGGCGTCCGAAAAGATCAGCGAATGACAGCATGACATGCTGCTGATAGGCGGGGCGCTCCCGCAATCGGGCGTACCACGCCTCGACATGGGGGACGTTGGGACGGTCTATGTCCATTTCAAAGTATCGATACAAAGTGGTGCCGGCCGGGATGTCGGCCATCGAAAACGCGTCACCCGCCAGATAGGGGCGTGATGCCAGGTGCTGATCGAGAAGTTCGTAATTGCGCGCGCAACGTTTGAAGCATCCCGCGACAAAGCTTGGGTCCCGACGGTCTTCCGGTGTCCGATAATAACCCCAGAACAAATCAAGGAAGTCACGCTGGGCCGCGGCAAGTCCTCAGTCGAGCCATCGGTCGGCCAGGGATCGGGCCGCGGGGTCGGGATCCCATAGCCGGCCATTGCCGTATTCTGCGCCGAGATATCGAATGATGCTGTTGGATTCCCAAATCATCAATCCGTCATCGTCTATGACCGGAATTCGGCCATGTGGATTCATCGCGCGAAACGCGGGCGAATCCAACCGGCCTGCGTCTCCACCCGCGTTGATATGGTCATGATCGAGCCCAAGTTCGCCAATGAACCACATCACCTTCTGGACATTAAACGCGCTGCGGCGCCCCCAAATTTTCAACATCCCCAAAGGCCTCTCTGGTTTATGCTTAAAAGCACGGTTAACAGATTTACATCTGAAAGCGTAACAGGTTTTGGTGAGCGAATATTCTCAAAGAGGAGAGGAATGTAATTAGTAATTATTTAGGGAATTATAACTTCATAGAACGAATAATTATTCATGTAAAATATAAAAAATGAA
>JAPKDN010000701.1 GCA_028822575.1 Alphaproteobacteria bacterium
CCTCATTGAAGCTCCAACTCTTAGCGATATTGGGCACGATCGTGACCAAATCGTCAGAAAAACGCACCAGATTGACGTGACGCACCGACAGAAGGTCCGAAGTCCCGGCCTCAAGCGCGTTTGAAATCATATCTAAAGTGCCGCCATAAGTGCCGATCACATCATAGGGCGCAACGACCAGCGGCTCTTCCGGCAGCCGATCCTTGAGGGCTGGCAAAGCGGCGTTACCTTGGATCTTGCCATTGAGCTCAGCGATATTCGGATTTGCCGAGAAGGTCAGCGTGCAATTGGCTTTCGACTGGTATTCCGATAGTTCGAACTGCTGCGGGAACGCCCCGGTTATTCCTTGGTCCTTAGCGACCGTGATCGCCGGACACCCCTCCGCGAGTGCGGTATGTTGCGGGACGACTTGGACTAGTAGCGCACCAACGGCAACACTAGCCAGCAAGCCTAGCTTTGGTAATTTCATTGTATTAGCTCCATAACCCTTAAATAATTCCCTGGGGATGTTTAATCGCGCCATCTCCATCGCGCGTAGATATTTTACTATCTTGATCGCATGTTTATGTTTTAGAGAAATGTCATCGAATTGTGACACTTATTGGACATTATCATAAAAAACGCGCATTTGCGTGAGAAAATCTCACCGATGGGCCGCAGGCATCCGCGCAAACAATGACTCTCGTTGTCTTGGCGGCGCCAAGTTGCTATATCCCGACTTGGTTATCAGCCAGGGGCGGCTGGGCCATCGCCGACCATCAGGCGGCCGCGGGAGTGCCGCGCACCTGTCCCCTGGGGCACCCCTCCATGGCAAGACGCAGAAAACTCTACGAAGGCAAAGCCAAGGTTCTTTACCAAGGGCCAGAGCCTGGAACGCTTATCCAGTATTTCAAGGATGACGCCACGGCCTTTAACAACGAAAAAAAGGGAATCATCACTGGCAAGGGTGTCCTGAACAATCGGATCAGCGAATATCTGATGACCCGGCTAGCGGAGATCGGCATCCCGACGCATTTCATGCGCCGCCTGAACATGCGCGAGCAATTGATCCGCGAGGTAGAGATCATCCCGGTCGAGGTGGTGGTCCGCAACATTGCCGCCGGCTCGATCTGCAAGCGCTTCGGCATCGAGGAAGGAACACCCCTGCCGCGCTCGATCGTCGAGTATTATTACAAGAATGACGAGCTCGGCGACCCCCTAGTTTCCGAAGAGCACATCACTGCGTTCGGTTGGGGCAATACCCAGGATCTGGACGACATGATGTCGTTGTCGCTCCGGGTAAACGACTTTCTGAGTGGTCTCCTCGTCGGCGTCGGCCTGCGCCTAGTAGATTTCAAGCTGGAGTTCGGGCGCTACTACACTGAGGAAGCGATGCAGATCGTGCTTGCCGACGAGATCAGCCCAGACAATTGCCGACTCTGGGATCTTCAAACCAACGAAAAACTCGACAAGGACCGTTTCCGCCGCGACCTCGGCGGAGAACGCGAGGCCTACCAGGAGGTCGCCCGCCGGCTCGGCGTACTGCCCGAGGCCGGTCCGATGGACCTCAAGGGCCCCAAGGCCATTCAATAGCAACCCTCGATCAGGAAGACCGATGAAGGCGAAAGTCCACATTACCTTGAAGAAGGGCGTTCTCGACCCCCAGGGCAAGGCCGTCGAAAATGCGCTTGGCACCCTTGGCTTCAACGGCGTCGAGGGGGCCCGCATCGGCAAATATATAGAAATCGACCTAGCCGAAACCAACGCCGTCAAGGCAGAGGCTCAAGTGACTGAAATGTGCGAGAAATTGCTCGCCAACACGGTGATCGAGAATTACCGGGTTGATGTTGGTGGCTGAAAGCTACCGCCGCACCACCGCCCGCTCCAAGCCAAGCATCTCGCCAGCCTTCGCCAGGGAGATGGGTATAGGAAAGAACACCTCCTGGCTTTCCATAACGACGCTATGAAACATTGTATATACATCCTCTCAAGCAGACGTAACGGGGGCCTCTACATTGGCATGACCACCGGCATTCGCCGCCGACTGAAATAACATCGCGCGGGTTTGGTCCACCACACCCATCCATAGAGAAAAGGGAGGCTGATTAACCTTGAAATTCACGTAATAATCGATGCCGCCCACGATTGGGAACGCCGACTGAAGGAATGAAAGCGGCTCTGGAAAATTCGACTGATCGAGTGGATTAATCCAGGTTGGCGCGACCTCATCCGACAGTTGAATTAGACGAGCTGATCCCGAACTTCACCTTCTCCAGCACAGCCTCTACCACCACCACGAGCGATTCCGTACTCTCGGCCACCGTCTGGCCGCTGGTCGAGAGCCGCGCGTCGGCTCGGGCGTAGAGCTGATCACGCGCCTCCAGTATCCGACGCAATTCGTCCATGGCGCGGGGATTATTGGCCATTGGACGCTCGTCGCCCTGGGCGCGGACCCGGGCCATGTGCTCCTCCGGATTGGCCCGCAGCCAAACCGTGTGAAAGCCGCCAAGCAACAGGTCATAATTCCCAGCCTCGCCGACGATG